>NZ_JQZY01000030.1:0-47124 GCF_000765965.1 Porphyromonas sp. COT-052 OH4946 | reverse complement strand
CTATGAAGATAAGAAAACTTGCAGATTTAGCAAAGATATTCGCAAACTAATTTGCTGAATATCAGAGATTAAAAAGAATTTTAAGGGACGACTATATAGAGTTATAATCCTCGTTCCCAAAGAAGCTACAGTCTGCATTATGCAAAGAAGGTGTGTCGAGATTATCTTCCGGCGCACCTTCTCGTTTTTAACAGAGGAGCCAAGAGAAAGCTGAAAACGGGTGTATCGAAAAACAAATTCGACACACCCGTTTTCGGGTTATTGGCAATGGTACTGGGGAAACGTGACGATTAATCCGATCAGCTGTAAGATGCCGGCGACCCCCGCCTTTTCTTTCCCGATAGAGCGCGAATACAATCACGCAAGAAAAGCGAGAGAGTTTTTCGCCTTTACTCCTTACCTTTGTCCGGATCAGGATGTTTCTGATCGGATATAATGAGGAACAGGACAATGCACAACTTTGCCATCATCGGTGTGGCCGGCTATATCGCTCCGCGCCATCTTCGCGCCATCAAGGATACGGGCAATCGCTTGGTATCGGCTATGGATAAGTTCGATAGTGTGGGTATCATGGACAGTTACTTCCCGAAAGCTGCCTTCTTTACAGAGCAAGAACTGTTCGACCGTCACAACTCCAAGCTGCGAGGGACCGATCAGGCTATCGACCATGTGTCCGTATGTACACCGAACTATCTGCACGATGCCCATTGTCGCTATGGCCTGCGGCTTGGAGCAGATGTGATATGCGAGAAGCCTTTGGTGCTCAACCCTTGGAATATAGACGCTTTGCAGGAGATCGAGCAAGAGACGGGGCATCGGATCTATAATATCCTTCAACTGCGACTCCATGAGTCGATCGTGGCTCTGAAGAGAAAGATCGAAGCCGGACCGGCCGACAAGATCTATGATGTCACGCTGACGTATATTACTTCGCGTGGCAATTGGTACTATACGAGCTGGAAGGGAGACGAGCGTAAGAGCGGCGGCATAGCTACGAATATCGGTGTCCATTTCTACGATATGCTGTCGTGGATTTTCGGCAGTGTCCGACACAATATCGTACATGTGTATGAGCATGACAGGGCTGCCGGCTATCTGGAATTGGAGCGCGCCCGTGTGCGTTACTTCCTCTCGATCAATGAAGAGCTTCTGCCCGAGAATGCCGTACAGGGAGAGAAGCGAACCTTTCGTACGATAGAAATAGACGGCGAATCATTCGAGTTCAGCGAAGGATTTACAGAGCTGCACACCGAGAGTTATCGGCGGATTTTGGCCGGCGAAGGTTTCGGTTTGGACGAGGCTCGCAACAGTATTCAGATCGTCCATGACATTCGCAATGCTTGTCCCGTAGGGTTGAAGGGCGAATACCATCCCTTCGCACGTTTGCCTCTGGCCTCTCATCCTTTCGGATGGAGACGCTGAAAAAAGGGATTTCTATAATCTTATGATCCGCTCACCCTTGCTCCTGTAACAATCTGTTATGGGGAGAGAGCTTATCGGCCGTAGTATGCGAAGCGAGAGAAATGGGAAGGAGTCTCCGGAGATCAATCCTCCAAGAGAGTATACAGGGCTGAGGGGGATGTACGTTTGAGTACGGTGAGTTCCATATCTTTTCCGACACGGATTCCTTCATTGAATAGGCGATATTCGATGGATTTCCAGCACAAGTCGGGGTGGTTGTTGTCCTTGCTCAGGTGGCACAGCCATACGTGTTTCATCCCCGGATGGAAAGTTCGTGCAAGGAAGTCGCCCGTTTCCTGATTGCTCAGATGTCCGTTCGGCCCCGATACCCGTTCTTTCAGAAACTCCGGATAGGGTCCGCTTAGCAGCATCTCACAGTCGTAGTTGGCTTCCATGACGAGGTAATCGGCTTTGGAAGCATAATGAGAGATGGTGTCGGTGATGTGTCCGACATCTGTGCAGAGGGTGAAGCTGAAGCCCGGAACCGTAATATGGTAGCCCACATTTTCTGTGGCATCGTGAGGGATGGGAAAGGCTGTTATATCGAATCCGGCCAGCCGGAACGTTTCTTCCTGAATGATATTGCGCCGTGAAAGGAGCGGGAGGTGATCCACGTATCTACTGCTATTGATCCCATTATGCACTCTTTCCGTGGCGAACACGGGCAGATGGAATTTTTCTCCCAGGCAGCCGATAGTCCGGATATGGTCGGCATGGTCGTGCGTAACCAATACGCCCACTACATTCCCTTCGATGGGTATCTGATGATCTTTAAGGGCTTTGGAAATGGTTCGTAATGGAATGCCTGCGTCGATAAGCAGTGCCTGATTGCCATTGGAGAGGTAGTAGCAGTTGCCACTACTGCCACTGGCGATACTCATGAATTTGATCATCTTGCTTTCCGTTCTCCTTTGCTCTTTGTTCTGACAGTTCGGTTGGAGGAGATCAGCATCGGCATTTGTTGTTTTCGTACTCTTCTCCTACGCTTATTTCTCCCTTTAGAGAGCGTTTCATCTCTGCTTTTACACGCTCCGGTGTATATCCGCGTCCGAACAGATACATGAGCTTGATGATGGCACACTCGGTCGTACTGTCATAACCGCTGATAAGCCCGATGGTTTCGAGTTGATGCCCCGTTTCGTATCGATGCATATCCACATAGCCCGATACGCACTGGGTGACATTGACGATGACGAGTCCACGCTGAACAGCCTTCTCCAAAGCATCCAGAAACCACGGCTCCATGGGGGCATTGCCGCTACCGTATGTCTCCAGGACTACACCCTTCAGTGAGGAGATACCGAGAATGCTCTCCACCACTTCGCGTGTGATGCCGGGGAATATTTTCAGGATGACAACGTTTCTGTCCATTTCCGTGTGGACACTGAGAGCAGCATCTGCCCCTCGGTCGGCTATCAGAGTATCTTCGTACCGAATGTCGATACCGGCATAGGCCAAAGGCGAAAAGTTGTATGAAGCAAAGGCTTCGAACTGGTCCGCACTGACTTTCGAAGTGCGATTGCCACGCATGAGATAATTGTCGAAGAAAATGCAAACTTCCGGCACACGAGCATAGCCGTTTTGCTTCGCTGCTGCGATTTCGATGGCGGTAATGAGGTTTTCTTTTCCGTCTGTCCGAAGGGTGCCGATAGGTAGTTGTGATCCGGTCAGGATTACAGGCTTCTGCAAGTCGTCGAGCATAAAGCTCAAGGCAGAGGCCGTATAGGCCATGGTGTCTGTGCCGTGGAGGATGACGAAACCGTCGTAAGTCCGGTAGTTCTCTCGAATAGTTTCGGCCAGCCTCACCCATAAGTCCGGTGAGATAGCAGCCGAGTCGATAGGAGGATCGAACTGGATGGAGTCGATTTTGAAACCGAATTTTTTCAGTTCCGGCACATTGGTTTCCAGATATTTGAAGTCGAAAGCTTCTAATACTCCCGTCTCCGGATTCTCAATCATGCCGATTGTCCCCCCTGTATATATGAGGAGAATCGCAGAACGTCCTGAAGCAGATTTAGTTTGCATTATGTGGTGAGCTAAACAAAACGGTGGCGGTTTTTTCCTGCCGGCTTCCAAGATCGCGCAGCCATCGGACTATGGCTTTGGATACGGCCGGTGCACAAAGATAATAAAAGCTCGTTCAGAGCATGCTTTACGGCGCCACTTCTTGCAAATTAGTGGAGCGTGGAGAGGAAATGGAACGGTTTGCGGTGGAAAAAGATGCCGTACTCCGATAAGATTTGTCGGATGGCTCAGAAAGGTGGGGTGACGGGTAGGAAGAGCCGGTTAGCCGGGCAATCCATTGATGCGGCAGGAATTTTGAAGGTCAGTTCGGGAACAATTTCTGTGAGATTGAGCGAAGTGCAATAGGGAACACTTCTCTCCAGATTGTTGGCGCGCAGGCGTTCGTAATGATCTCGCCGGCTCAGGTATGCCGTCAGCTTCTCATGCGTGTTGTAGTTACCCCAGAGTTCTTGGAAAACTGAAGCTCCGTCTTCGCAAATGACCTCCTCTCCAAGCCGGACGATCGTAGCAGCCAAAGCACCGGCGAACAGACAATCCTCCGTACTCATCCTGTTTTGCCAGCCCGAAGCCAGTACCATGACTGGCTTCCGCTTGGCGATGCAGTAGCGAGCGACAGCTTCCAGATTGATAAAAGCCCCGATAATAACGTGCAAGGCTCCGGCAGCTATGTCGGCGGCACGGGTGCCGTTGGTCGTCGATAGTACGAGCTGTTTCCCCTCTACCGCCCGGCGAGTATATTCTTCGGGAGCATTGCCGAAATGCGCGAAAGGCAATCGCTTCGTTCCTCGCTCACCTCCTACGAGGAAGCCGTTCTTGGCATAGATTTCCGCCTCCTCGACGGTTGCAATCGGGATGATGCCTGCGGCACCGTTCATCAGTGCCGTCGTAATCGTGGTGCCGGCACGGAATATATCCACGATGACAACCGTGTACTCTTCTTGCTCCGTCTTGTAGTATGGATAGAGTACGGGAGAAGGACAGAGACTGATCTGCAGCATCTGCTACTCTTAGTATTTCTCGAGGAATGTCTCCAGAGCTTTGATGAAAAGCTGGTTCTGAGCAGGTCGCTGCGTAGTGATTCGGACGTAGGATTCGTCGAGACCACGGAAATTAGAAGCATCCCGAATCAGCATATTATGCTCTTCCAACAGATATTTTTTCAGTTCGGCTGCAGTCCCTTTCTTCAGCCGAAGGAGGAAAAACGTGGTACCGGAAGGATGTACTTCTACGCCATCGAGGCGATTCAGGGCTGTGATAAAATCTACCGTATTGCGTTGCCACTTGCGGATCGGCAGAGTAAATTGTGCAGGATGGATAAGGATGAATTTGGCAGCCTCTATAGCCAGTGCATTTACCGCCCACGGGGTACTGAAAGCAGCTACACGCTTCATAAAATCCTTATTGGCCACGATGTAGCCGATACGAAGTCCCGGTATCCCGTAGGCATGACTGAAGGAATAGACCATGACAAGGTTTTTTCGTCCTTTGATGTCGGCCGGACGAATCACTTCCTCGGTCGTAAACGATACATAGGACTGGTCGAGGACGAATGTCGTGTCAGGATGATCGTTGAGCAGACGCAGGATCTCTATCCGCTGCAGCAGTCTGCCATCGGGATTGTTCGGATTACAAAGCCAGCAGAAATCTATATTGGAAAAATCAGCCTCGCCTATATCCTCATTAGAAGGATAGAAGCAGACTTCGTGCTCATACATCCGACAAGCATCTTCATATTCGGCAAAAGAAGGAATGGCTATGAGGCTTCGGCTCCCTCTGAATGCCTGTGCTATTTGGTAGAAGGCCGCCGTGGGTCCGTTGGTCACGAGTATGGCGTTATTATCCACACTGTTCCGCTTGGCGAGCATCTGCCTGAGCGTACCGGCATCCGGCTCGGGGTAGTGCTGAATACAGTTGAGGTTTTCTACCAGATGTTTCTCCAGATGATCTTTATCGCCATCTGTCCAGACAGTGGTACTGAAGTTGATTATTTTGCCTGATAAGGGTGTAACGCCTTCATCTCCATGTCCAAAAATCATAGTTCTGTCTCCTTCTCTATATTGTAGGTTTCTATTTTGTTCCGGTCTCATTGCTCCGCTATTCCCAAAGCCTCGTATATCGCTTGATGCAGCCTTGGGCGTACGCTTGCCGTCATCAGTGTCTTATTCAGCCGATTGGGGTAAGTTCGATTGGAAAGGAATACAAAGATAAGTTCGTTCTCGGGATCGACCCAAACACAGGTGCCCGTAAATCCCGTATGGCCGTAGGTAGAGGAGGAAGCCGATTCCGCCATGCTTGCGCGACCTTTGTCAAACCCGAGACAACGTCTGTTGCCCTTGCCGTGAGTCGTGATGAACTGTCGAAAGACCTTTTGGTCAATGATTCTGCGGCCTTTGTAGCTGCCTTCGTGAAGGAACATGTCCAACACGCGCGCTACATCCTCTGCCGTGCCGAAAGTACCGGCATTGCCCGACACGCCTCCGAGGCATGCGGCAGCTTCGTCGTCCACTGTACCGCGGACGATGCTTTTACGTAGAAATTTGTCGTTCTGTGCCGGTGCAATGCGCGAAACGGGATACTTATCGAGTGGAAGATAACCGAGCGAACCGGCTCCGATGGGGCGGAATATGCGTTCTTCGACAAAGACATTCAAGCTCTTGCCCGACACTTTTTCCACAATTTGCTGTAGCAGGATGAACCCCAGATCCGAATACCTGTAGCGTCCGACACCATTGCGAGAAGTAGAAGCGATCGTATTGAGGACAATTTCTTTGACCTCTTTGGACAGGTACAGATTGGAAGAAAAACGAAACGGATAGTCCGGCCGAAATTGTCCGGAGACCAGATCGGAGCGAAATCCGAAGAACGGATTGCCCCACATATTGGTATCTACTCGAACCCATCCCGAACTCCGCCGGGGAGAGAGCAACTTGCCGTCCAGACTGCTACTGTCTATCAGGGATTCGTAGAAATTGACCGATGGCCGAAGGCCTGCTTCATGAAGCAGAAGCTGCTGTACGGTGATGTCTTTGAGGTCTGTTCCGGCAAAGCGAGGCAATAGCGTTCCGAGCCGGTCACTGAGCTTCAATTTCCCATCCTGAACCAGTAGCATCACAGCCGGAGTAGTGGCTACGATCTTGGTGACGGATGCCAAGTCGTAGATGGTGGAAGAAGATACCTTGCCTCCGTGTGCAGATCCGTCGAGGGTGCCGAAGCTTTTGTCATATACCACCTTGTCCCGATGGACAGCGAGGATACGACAACCGGGGAAAGCTCCTTGCCTTAGGGCTTCTTTCGCTATGCGGTCTACCGCCGGCATCGGGATGATAGAGGAGTGGGATTCGGTCGGTGGCATCATGTTCGCAGTCGGATCGGTCTCCTCCTCTTCCGGAACAACCGGGATCTCACCACCTGAGGATACCACAACTCTGTCCCGAATCTTGCGAGCTGCCATTCGAGCAGCCTCCTTTACGTTTTCATATGCCACGACTATAGCCCGTGCTTTGTCCGTAGCCGCCGGAATCCTGTCGGCTACATAGGGCGATGTGAAGAAGACGATGGCAGTGTGGTTCTGTTCCGTCAGCCGGTGGAGAAAGGTTCTTGCCCGATCCGGCTGTGTGTGCCGAACCGTGACGATCACAGCATCGTACCCCTTGAGTTTGGAGAGCAGCTCTTGTGTGCGCGTACTGCTGCTGCCCTTGGTATAGGAATAGCAGTCCTTGCTCGTAAGCCCCAGCTCTTGTGTAAAAGTATTGGTGGCTGCACCATCCAGATCGACGCATGCAATACGGTTTCCCTCCGAGAGGGGGAGGAACTGCTTCTTGTTTTTGAGAATCGTAATAGACGCCAGCCAGAGGTTTTCTGCCATCCGTTCCGCTTCACGGTTGTTTACCTGCCGTACCACCTTCTCCGCGGCCTTTTCCTTGGGCAGTTCCTTGCGGATAATGAGCCCATACTTGAAGGCCAGAATTTTGCGACATTTCTTGTCCAGCAAATCGTTGCTTATCGTCCCGTCTTTTACAGCAGCGAGCACTTCAGAAAAAGCCTTGGCCGGGTCTACGGGACCGAGGAGAATATCGTTGCCGGCCAATATGGCACGAACCGAGATCGGCTGCGAACCGGCGCTCTGTACCCCCTGCATGGCCAGCCCATCCGTAAAGATCAGCCCCTCGAAGCCCATTTCCCGCTGGAGCAGATCGGTGCAGATGGCATGACTGAGAGAGGAGGGTGTATTTTTCTTCGCCTCCAATGCCGGGACATTGAGGTGAGCCGTCATCACTCCACTGAGACCGGCTCGGAAAAACTCCTTGAAGGGGAACAATTCGGTCTTGTCCAATTCCTCTCGGGAGGCAAAGACCGTGGGCAAGGTCTTGTGCGAATCCTCCATCGTATTGCCATGCCCGGGGAAATGCTTGGCCACTGCCATTACGCCACCGTCCTCCAAACCTTGTGCATAGGCGACTCCCCTTTCCGCCACTTGGCGTGGATTGTCGCCGAAACTACGCGTACCGATAACGGGGTTCTTCGGATTATTGTTCACGTCCAGCACCGGGGCAAAATTGACATGAATCCCCATCAGCCGGCATTGGCGCGCTACCTCCCGACCATAGTTGTAAAGGAGCTGATTGTCTTTTTGGTGTCCCAAGCCCATATTGCGAGGGAAGCGTGGGGCATCTTTCAGACGCATGTGCAAACCCCACTCACCGTCCAGTGCTATCAGCAGAGGGATGCGGGCAGCTTCCTGCAAGTGGCGAGTCATCGTGTATTGCTCCGAGAGTGTTCCTTTTTGGAAGAGGATACCCCCGATATGGCAGGAGCGCACCAGTTGTTCGGCTTGCTTTACTTTTTCTCCCTGCAAAGAGGGGTAAACGATCGGCATGAGCAGTTGGCCTACTTTTTCCTCTGTACTCATGTTCTTGATTCGGTCTTCGACCCACCGATCAACATCCTTACCGTCGATCCCCTCGAAGAGGAGAAAGGGATAGTCCTTCGACTGTACGGCACGCATTGTACCCTTGTTCGTACGAGGCGGTGTCATGGCAGTGTACAGCACCGACAGAAAGAGTATTGTGATGGAGGAGAAAAGAAATCGTTTCATACCCTACAAATGTACACAAAAAAGCGGCCTGCTCCGAGCTTGCAGACCCTGTGCAACGGTGCTTTCTCCCTATGTCGTGCATCGGGGGCAGCCGTCGGCCGACTGAGGGATGCACTCATACCCGAAAAAGAAAGGAGACGAACAAAAGAAGCATTGCTTCCGTTGCCGCCTCCTTCACTCAAAAGAGAAAAAAGGTAGAGAAAGTTGTATTATGCCTACTCTTGTACGGCGATCTCCCCGTCGGAAGCCGAGAGCGTAAGCGTCTGTCCTTTCCGGATCTGTCCGGAGAGGATGAGATCCGTGAGGCGATCCTCCACTTCGTTCTGGAGTGTACGCTTGAGCGGTCGTGCTCCATATTGGAGGTCGTATCCCTTCGTCGCTATCACATCCTTGGCTTCATCGGTAAGAACGAGGTCGTATCCGGCACGATGGATGCGCGCCAAGACGGCTTTAAGCTCTATGTCCACCATCCGGCGAATCTCCGTCTTGCCCAGCTGGTCGAACAGGATGATGTCGTCCAAACGGTTGAGAAATTCGGGACTGAACGTCTTGTTTAGTGCTTTTTGGATCACAGAACGGCTGTGCTCCTTGTTCGCTTCCTCGTCTTTGTCCGAACGGAACCCAATGCCCTGCCCAAAGTCTTTGAGCTGGCGTGTACCCACGTTGGAGGTGATGATGATCACCGTATTCTTGAAATTCACGCGCCGTCCCAGACTGTCGGTCAGCTGCCCCTCGTCCATCACCTGCAGAAGCAGGTTGAAGACATCGGCATGGGCCTTTTCGATCTCGTCCAAGAGAACCACGGAATAGGGCTTGCGTCTTACGCGCTCGGTGAGTTGGCCGCCCTCCTCATAGCCCACATATCCCGGAGGTGCTCCCACCAGACGCGATACGGAGAACTTCTCCATATACTCGCTCATGTCCACCCGGATCATCGCATTCTCATCCTCGAACAGGTATTCGGCGAGTTTCTTGGCCAAATAGGTTTTGCCCACGCCTGTGGGGCCGAGGAAAAGGAAAGATCCGATCGGTTTCTTTTCATTGCGAAGTCCCAGACGATTGCGCTGGATGGCACGCACCATCTTTTCGATGGCTGTGTCCTGACCTACTACTTTGGTCTTGAGGTCATCTGCCATCGTACGCAGACGTTCGCCTTCGCCCGTGCTCAGCCGCTCGGCCGGAACGCCTGTCATCAACGCCACTACGTGCGCCACTACATTCTCGTCCACCGTCTCGCGATGCTTGGCCATCTGCTCCTCCCATTTCCTCTTCTCTTCCGCTATCTGCTGCTGAGTGCGTCGCTCCTGATCGCGGAAGGATGCGGCCAATTCGTAGTTCTGAGCCTTTACGGCCGAGAGCTTGTTCTCCCGCACCGAAGCCAGTTCGGCCTCCAATAGTTCGATCTCTTTCGGTGCCACTACGTTAGTGATGTGGACGCTCGCGCCGGCCTCGTCCATGGCATCTATGGCCTTGTCCGGAAAGAAGCGATCGGACACATAGCGATCGGTCAGCTCCACAGCTGCTTTGATGGCCTCGTCCGTATAGCGTACGCCGTGATAGTCCTCGTATTTCTCTTTGATGTTTTGCAGGATGGTCAGCGTTTCCTCTGCTGTCGAAGGGGCTATCGGCACTTTCTGGAAGCGGCGTTCGAGTGCTCCGTCCTTTTCTATGTTCTTGCGATACTCATCCAGCGTAGTGGCTCCGATGCACTGCACCTGTCCACGGGCAAGAGCGGGTTTGAGCATATTGGCCGTATCCATCGATCCGGCGGCAGAACCTGCTCCCACGATGGTATGTATCTCGTCGATGAAGAGGATGATCTGCGGATTCTTCTTCAGCTCATCGAGTACGGCTTTGAGTCGCTCTTCGAACTGTCCGCGATATTTGGTGCCGGCTACCATCTGAGCCAGATCGAGGCTGATGATCCGCTTGTCGAAAAGGATGCGGCTCACCTTCCTGTTCACGATGCGTTCGGCCAGTCCTTCCACGATGGCACTCTTGCCCACACCGGGTTCGCCGATGAGTACCGGATTGTTCTTTTTGCGCCGGCTCAGGATCTGTATCACCCTTTCGATCTCCTGCTCCCTACCTACTACCGGATCCAGCTTGCCTGCTGCTGCCATGGCGGTGATGTCGGTGCCGAAGGTGTCCAAGGCAGGCGTATCGCCTCCGCTCCGTGTCGTGGTAGTCGTATCGCCTCCGCCGAAGCTCTGTTCGGGAGCATCGCCGGAGCCGCCGGTGGGGCCGCTGTTGCCCGGAGGCAGAGAGGCGTCGTCCTCTTCGTCGTCGAAGTCGTTGTCTTGGTACCCGTCGATGATCTCCGTTTCGGCAGGAGTCTCTCCTTCGGAGGGGCTGCGCTGTCCGAAGTAATCCGACAGGATGGTGTCGTATTTTATACCTTGTTTCATAAATATCTTTTGTACTAAGCTCTCCTGTGTCGAGTTGAGAATACTCAGCAACAGATGGACCGGGCTGACGGCCTCGTCTTCCATGTCGGCACAGATGTCTGTGGCATCATTGATAGCCTCCCGAGCCGAAGGGGTGAAGATGGGCAATCCCTCGGGCGAAGCAGGCAAACTCTCGGCGATGGCTTCCAACTCGATCAACCGTTTGAGTTCGTACAGGTTGATCCCATAGTGCCGCATGATGTCGATCGCGCCGTTGTCTCCGTCGCGAATGATACCGAGTACGAGCATATCCTGCGTCACGGCTACGACGCCGAGACGGGTTGCCTCCTGATAGCTGTACTCCAGACTGTTGCGGAATGTTTGTGTAAAGTCGTATGCCATCTCTAAATACGTATTGCAATTATCGTGCCGCAGGATTCGGATTTATCCCTTTAGGCATAACAATGGCCGTTTGGCGGGTGTTCAATGCCTCCTCGTCTGTCATAATGACCGATGCGAAAGCCCGATTGGCTGACAGGCCTCAGTCTCCAACAGGCCGGGAAGAACTTATACCGATCGCTCGGCACAGACTTCCCGTTCTTGAAAGATAATAAGAAAAAAGCTTTTTACCTCCGGATGAATCCACAGTCACAGATCTGCTATTGCATAGGGAGTGAGCCGAAGTCTGCGGTTTGCTGGAAATTTGATTGTCGAACCGAAAATGCCGAGATTGCGGTTCGTAAATCCTGAAAAACACGCGCGTAAAATTTTTCGCTGTGGCGCGGGAAGTAAAAAATTCTCGAGCCACAGCGAAAAAAATCTCGCGCCACGTTTTTCGGAGCATGGAATGAGAAAATTCACGAGCCTAAACCGTTTGGAGGTGGCAGCTCTTTCTCTGTCATGAATACAGATGAGATGCCCCAACGGATGGGGTAGCGAGATGGTTGTAATGTCGGATTGTAATTTTTTTGCGGAACCTCTTGCAAGTTTGGGATAATCCACTACCTTTGCATCACGAAAAACGAAAGGCTTTCTTAGCTCAGTCGGTTAGAGCATCTGACTGTTAATCAGAGGGTCCTTGGTTCGAGCCCAAGAGAAAGCGCAGTCACAAGACGTTTTTCTATTCTTCCTTAGCTCAGTTGGTTAGAGCATCTGACTGTTAATCAGAGGGTCCTTGGTTCAAGTCCAAGAGGAAGAGCAAACGAACAAGACCGAAAGTCCGAGAGGGTTTTCGGTCTGTTTTGTATGGGAGAGGAAGCTCTGCGGTATATGCCGTTTGTTTTCGCACAGCCCGTTCGGTAGAGATTTCAGCGCGTAAAGAAGAATTATGTCATCCCAACAGATCCAAGCATTAGAATCGGAAAAGATACCCAAACTGCTGTTTCACTATGCTCTGCCGGCAGTGGTGGGCACAGCAGTCAATTCGCTATACAACATCGTAGACCGTATCTTCATCGGGAACGGGGTGAGCGAATATGCCTTGTCGGGCTTGGCTATCACCTTCCCGATCCTGATCTTCCTGATGGCCTTCGGTATGCTGGTGGGAGCCGGTGCGTCCGTGCGAGTCTCCATCCTGCTGGGGAGAAAAGACATAAAAGGGGCCGAACACACACTGGCCAATGCCATCTTCCTGACCTTCTTCACACAAGCCCTGACCATTATCCCCTGCTATATCTTCATGGAACCGCTGCTTCGGCTGTTCGGAGCCAGCGAACGTACGTTGCCCTACGCCATGGAATACCTCCAATACGTGGTTCCTGCCAATATCTTCTCGGCTCTGAGCTTTGGCTACAATGCTATCATGAGAGCTTCAGGCTATCCGCGCAAAGCCATGATCACGATGATTATCGGGGCTATGACGAACGTGGTGCTGGACTACATCTTCATCTATCCGTTGGGGATGGGGATAAGCGGAGCCGCCATAGCGACAGTCATCTCCATGATAGTGTGTTCGGTCTACGTCCTTTCGCACTTTTTCCGTAAGGACAGCATCGTACGTTTCCACCGTTCGGCTTTCCGCCTTT
This sequence comes from Porphyromonas sp. COT-052 OH4946, assembly GCF_000765965.1. NCBI lineage: Bacteria > Pseudomonadati > Bacteroidota > Bacteroidia > Bacteroidales > Porphyromonadaceae > Porphyromonas > Porphyromonas sp. COT-052 OH4946. The sequence goes on along the minus strand of NZ_JQZY01000030.1, from coordinate 34,132 downwards.
CGATGCCCGTGATCGGCGGCATCACGGCTATAGGGGTAGCACCCTTCGCCATGCATCTTACAGGGAGCCTTGTGAATATCATCATGAATCGCTCCTTCGTATCCTATGGCGACACGCCGGAGACTACCGATTTGGCCATCGGAGCATTCGGGATTATCAATGGCTATGCCATGCTCTTTTTCATGATTATCATCGGTGTGGCTCAGGGGATGCAGCCGATCGTGGGCTTCAACTACGGGGCTAAGAATCTGGGACGAGTGAAGTCGGCCTATCGCTACAGTTGTGGCGTCAATCTACTGGTCAGCTTTCTCGGTTTTGCTCTGGCTATGCTTATGCCGAGGACGATCGTGGGGCTGTTCACCGATAGCGAACAGATGATAGCGCTATCTGCTCCGGCTCTTCGCACGGCCTTGATCGGGCTTTCTTTGGTCGGCTTTCAAGTCACCACGACCCAATTCTTCCAAAGCATCGGCTTCAGCCATAAGGCTATTTTCCTGAGCCTGACGCGCCAAATCATCTTCCTGATTCCCTGTTTGCTGATTATCCCCCGATTCATGGGGTTGGACGGCGTGTGGTGGAGTCTGCCGATCAGTGATCTGGCCTCGGTCGTTTTGGCTTTTGTGCTGATTACCATACAGATGAAGCATTTCAATCAATCGAAAAAAACTACTTTCGCCGAGTAATCATCTTACAGAACCGAATCCTTTTCATGACTCAGATAATCTTACCGGAACGATGAAAGTATTTCTCGAAGCCTTCCTCCTGCAATATCTTCTCACCCTCTACATCGCATACCGAGGAGGACAGGCGCTGCCGCAAAAGAGCCTTTGGCGCAAAGGTTTTCACCTTCTGATGGGTGTAGTATTCGCCCTGTATCTAATAGGGTTTGCCGGCAACAGGGTTTTGCCCGATGCCGTGATGAGCTGTATTATGTCTGTCACGGGGTTCTGGTTTGTCATGTCCATTTATGCCATGTTTGCCATGGTGATCGTAGAGATTGCCCGTGTCGTGGACAGGCATTTCCTGCACAGATTCGACAGGCTGTCCGAAAGAGTGCAGGCTCGCATCCGATTGGGACTGTTCGTTTTCATAGGCTTGTACTCGGCTCTGATCGTGATACATGGTCTGAATATCGTACGCTATCCCGTAGTAAAGCATATGGACATTCGTCTGGACAGACCGGCCATAGACGGAAGGCAGTCCATGAGAGCAGCCCTGCTCACGGATATTCATATCAGCGAGACGGTGACGGCCGGCCATATCCGCGAGATGGTGGAGAGGACTTTGGCCGAACGTCCGGATATTGTTCTGATCGGTGGGGATATGATCGACTATCATGGCAGATATGCTCGTCGGGACAGCATCACGGAGTATATGCGCCGCCTGCAGGACGAGACGCCTATGGGAGCTTACTATGTGCTGGGCAATCATGAATACAGGGCGGACGAAGTAGAGAAGCGGGAGTGGTTCCGTTCGATCGGCCATCTGGTGATCGATCAGGTTGTCACCCCGGGCAATGCTTTCTATCTGATAGGACGGGACGATAGCACGAATGTCTTCCGTGCTCCGTTACATGAACTTATGCCATATGTCGATACCACTAAGGCCTCTATCCTGCTCGATCATCAGCCGCACAAGCTGGACAGCGTGGCGATGACCGGTGTGGATCTGGCTCTGTACGGGCACACGCACAACGGACAGATCTGGCCGTTTACGATTTTGACCCGACTGGCTTTTGAAAAATCATGGGGCTATCTTCGCAAAGGGCATACGCAGTTCTATGTCAGTTCAGGAGCAGGAGCGGCCGGACCGGCTATTCGTGTTTTCACGGAGAGCGAGATTGTCATTCTGAATATTCGGTTTGCCCCCGAAAACAAACAGGCTCGTTAGTCTTCCGAAAAACGAACAGATACAATTAACCCCAGGAACCACCACGATGGCAGGTCCTTGGGGTTAGTGTTTTTTTAGCGGTCTGTTTCGTAGAGTTCTTGCCGTAGCATCCTTACGCCTTCCGTGGCAGGAGCCTGGATATACCGGATGTCTTGCCGGGAGGTGCTGCGTACGGGTTTGGGATCGATCAGGTAGATGGGGCAGTTGCGAGGAGCATAATTCAATAGTCCGGCAGCCGGATAAACGTTGAGAGAGGTTCCGATGACAACGAGAATGTCAGCCTGCGTTACCTCTTCGATGGCCGGCTCTATCATCGGAACGGCTTCTCCGAACCAGACAATAAACGGCCGTAGCTGACAGCCGTCGGGTGCCAGATCTCCCACATGCAGATCGGGATTGGTCGGGTCTACGGGATAGAGTACACTGTCTGTGGCCACAGATCTGTTCTTCATCAGCTCTCCATGCAGATGAATGACGTGCGTGCTGCCTGCTCTCTCGTGCAGATCATCCACATTCTGTGTGACGATCCTCACATCATACTCCTTCTCCATTTCTGCCAGGCCGATATGGCCTGCATTCGGTTTGCAACCGGCATAGTCGCGTCGGCGTGCATTGTAGAACTTGAGGACGAGGGCAGGATTGCGCCTAAACCCATCGATAGAGGCCACATCTTCGACGGGATAATTCTCCCACAGTCCGTTGGCATCACGAAAAGTCGATATGCCGCTTTCGGCACTCATGCCTGCGCCACTCAAGACGACGAGTCTTTTCTTATTCATGTTGTATCCTTCGTTTAGGGGTTTATTGACAAAGATAAAGAGAAGTCCCCGTATATTTGTCTGCAATTATCAGATAGTTATGACTACCAAGGGGAGACATACCGCCGTCGATGTCCTGCGAGTTCTGGCCGGATTGATGGTAATCGGCATCCATACTTCGGGAGAATACGTTCTCGAAGGAGTGGCTGAGGGTACAAACTTTATAGCCGGTCTATGCTGGGAAGCGGTCGTTCAGCCGGCCGTTCCTCTATTCGTTATTATCAGTGGGGCTTTCGTCTTGGGACGCAATGAGACGTGGGGAGATTTCTATCGGAAGCGAATACCGCGACTGCTGGTACTGCTTGTCTTTTGGCTCCCGTTCTATTGGCTGTGGATGTGGCTCAAGGGAGATGACATAGGTTCCTATCTTGCCGGCTTTTGGCAGGGACGCTCGTTCGTTCATCTGTGGTATGTGGTGATGCTGCTGGGACTGTATGCGGTCGTTCCTCTGCTCAACGAAATAATCCGCAGGTGCGAAGCCGGTGGAGAGAAGGCAGCTCGGAAACAACTTTGGACACTATCCACCATATTGCTGCTGCTGGGGATATTGTCCAACACCTACGATTACGTACTCGGCTACAACTGCTTTTTCCCCTTTCTCTGGCCGGATTATCTGGGATATTTCCTCGTAGGTTATACGCTGAGGAGCCATGCTCCAAAGCGTTCTTTACCGGCTCTTTCCCTGTACGGACTCTCTACAATTTGTCTCTTCTTCGCCAGTCGGCACGCTTTCGAGCACGGCGAAGGGCTATACTTCTACCGTAATCTCTCACCACTGATTGTTCTTTCTGCTGTCAGTCTCTTCGCTTTCTTCGTTTCTTGGGGAGAATGTGGAGGAAAATTGGCACGGATCGGGAAGATCCAAGGGGATATTTTAGGGATTTATCTGGTGCACATCGCTGTGCTGAACGTGGTGACAAAGATACTTGTACTCGCCACCCCCGGCCTGATGCAAAGCGCATGGCTCAACATACCGGTTCGTGTAGGATTGGTTTTCTTCGTTTCTTGGGGAGTTGTGCGGCTGATGAAGCGGTTGCCGATATGCCGCCATTTGGTGTAGGTCAGTCCGAGATCGGTTCTATCGTACCCGTTTCTTCGACCTCTCTGTATCGTTCGCCCGTCTCAGGACAGACGGCCATCCCCTTGTCATCGAACGACAAACGGTGACCGACACGGCTTACCCAACCTATTCGGCGGGCAGGATTGCCCACTACCAAGGCGTAAGGCGGTACATCTCTAATCACCACCGCTCCTGCTCCTACCATGGCATAAGCTCCTATCGTAATACCACAAAGGATAGTGGCGTTGGCTCCGATGGAGACGCCTTCGCGCAAATGAGTGGAGCGGTATTCGGATTTTCTTTCAATAAAGGCACGAGGATTGATCACGTTGGTAAATACACAACTCGGTCCGAGGAATACGTAATCTTCGCATACGACACCACTATAGAGGGAAACGTTGTTCTGCACCTTACATCCGCGTCCCAATCGTACTCCCGGCATTATAACGACATTCTGCCCGATGTTGCAATTCTCTCCGACCTCGGCTCCGCCCATCAAGTGAGAGAAGTGCCATACGCGTGTACCTTGGCCAAGCACACAACCGTCTTCTACTATCGCTGTGGGATGAATCATAAAGACCTGCGTATCAATTGGCGATCAACTGTTCGGCACGTTCTACCGACGAACGAAACGAGGCATTCATCTCCATCTCGTTCGTCACGCAGCGACAGCCGTGGAGTACGGTGGCATGGTTACGCCCACCCATCAGTTCGCCGATAGCCGATAAGGACTGAGCCGTATGCTTCTTGGAGAGGAACATGACCACCTGACGTGCCTGTACAATATCCTGCTTCCGGCTCTTGCTTTTCATCTGCTCTATCTGCACCTGAAATACACGGCTGACAGCCTGCTGGATGCACTCGATGGTGACTTCCTTTTTCTCCAGTCTGACAGCTTGGCGGACAATCCGTTTGGCAAAGGTCAGGTCGATTTCCTTACCCACAACCACCGAATTTGTAATCAAGGATACGAGGGTGCCTTCCAGTTCACGAACGTTGTCGCAGACATTCTCGGCGATAAAGTTCAGCACCGATTCGTCCAGCCGGACTCCGCTCTGGAGCGTACGCTGCTGGAGTATCTCGCGACGCAACTTCAAATCCGGACGTTCTATCTTGACACAAGTAGCACCGGCCATACGAGTGACCAACCGCTCCTCCATCCCGTTAAGGTCCACAGGAGGTTTGTCCGACGTCAGGACTATCTGTTTGCCGAGCATATAGAGGTGATTGAACACTTGGAAGAAAGCCAGTTGTGTTTTCTTCTTGCCGATCAACCATTGGATGTCATCGATGATCAGTACATCCACCTGCTGATAGAAGGCGATGAAGTCATTGATCGTCCCCATACGGGCTGCCGTAGTGAACTGCATCTCGAACAAATGGCTCGATACGTATAGTACTTTCAACCGGGGGTGTATCTCTCTGACACGAAGGCCCAAGGCATGGCACAGATGCGTCTTGCCCACACCGGAAGCTCCATATATAAAGAACGGATTCATCGGCGTATTGCCCGGGCTGGCGGCGATGGCTTCAGCCACTGAGCGAGCTACATAGTTGCATTCGCTCTGGTAGAAGTTGCGGAAATTGAGCCTGCTGTTGAGCTGCGTGTCGAAATCCTGTGCCTCGCTATGCGTAGCCGTACTCGGCATGTGCCTGTGTAGCAAATTGGCATCGAACTGTTCGGCTGCCTGCCCACCGCCGGCACAACCGGCCAATGTCACCGTGCCGGGATATTTGGGCGAACTGTTGTCCACAAGGGCATTGTACTGTAATGATGCGTTGGGACCTATGACACGCCCCAGCACCGTACGCAGCTGCTCTACGAAATTGCCCTCCAAAAACTCACAGAAGAACTGACTCGGCACTTGTAAGGTAAGCGTATCGCCCTCAATAGATACCGGCACGATAGGCAAGAACCATGTGCGGTATGCTCGCTCATCTACAATATCCTGAAGGATGCGAAGACACGCGTCCCATATTTCGTTTACGTCGGTCGAGTGGTAGTTCATCTAAAAATTATCATTTTGGGAGCGGTTATTCATTGCTCCTTTAGGGATAGCAAAGGTTCAAACAAAAGAGCAAAAAAACAATCGGCAAAAAGTGTAGTATAATTCAGAAGAACTGTATCTATATTGTTTTCAGGCGGTTATAACCCCGAGATATAAACAACGAACGAAATACCTGTATACCTCTGTTTTTCAGGATATTGCTGTTTTTTCGACTGATGAATAATGGAGTTATCAACAACCAAGCTGCATGCCCGATTTGTTTGTGTACAAAGAGGTTGCGAGCCAAGAGCGAAAAATTTTTCAACAGTGCTTTTATTTACAATGAATCGAAATAAGGGAAATACGTAGTCCCCCCCTAAAATTGAGTACAGACTGTGGAAAAATGGCATCTTCGGATACCTATCTTCGCATCTCGGTACAGATGTGTCCGACCAGGAACAAAAATATCATAGACCGAGGAATCCCGAAAACATCCTGCACGGGAGATCCATATCTTTTGAAATTCGATGTGTAAGGTACCGAAAGGGAAATTTCATTGACGCTCCTTGCACATGCTAAAAAATCGCGGTTTATCACGCCGAAAAACGCGGTCTGAGAATTTTTTCGTTTTGGTTCGGGAATGAAAAAATTCTCGCGCCGGAATGAAAAAATTCTCGCGCCACTTTTTCAGAAAACACGAACCGCATTCCGGTCAATTCCCGCACCGGAATAGAAAGAACCACGGAGACAAGGAGGGAAGAAAAAGCAGATGATTCTGCTTGCTCTTAATCTTAAATAGAGGAGAAGGAGGGGAGCTTATTTGGACTGTCGTCCAATTGCTTTGCGGAGTTGCAGGGGTGTATTGCCGAGCATCTTGCGGCAGAAAGCACAGAGGTAACTCACGGAGGAGAAGAGGTTCTTGTCCGCTATTTCCTTGAGAGACAGAGACGGATCGGCCAAGTCCGAGTAGATATGCTTGGCTCGCTCTTCGTGCATCCATTTGAGTGGCGGACAGCCGAATTCCTGATTGAAGTGACGCTTGAAAGAACTGAGCGACAGATTCATTTTGGCTGCAAGCTCTTCTACCGATCGGCACTCCAAATGGTGTCGGAATACGAAAGCGCGAAACCCCTTGTTCTGACAGTGGAAGGAGGAGAGAAAGTTGTCTAAGAGCGCCTTCTCGTAGCGTGAGCGCAAGATGCAGAAGAGTTCGCGCAGTTTCAGCTCGAATATCTCGGACGAAGTGGGCATTTCTGATAAATATCCCATCACAGAGTGGAGCCACGAGTTCACCATTGTCTCTCGTTGCAAGGAGGAGATGTGAACGATCTCAGTTCGTCTCCGGCATTCTTTCTTATTGCCCGAGGAGGGACAAATGCCGAGGCATAAATGGAGTGTGGGGTGGAAATAAAAGCAGATGAGCGTAACCGGTCCTTTTTCGGCTCTAAGTCTTATACGCAGATTGGCAGCTAAGAGAACGACATTATCTCCCGATAATTGCGAATTGCCGGATTCTCGCCCAACGAATACGGCCAGCTCTCCTTTGAGCAGGAAGAGCAAAGCATGGCTGTCTTTGGTCCAGATTTCCAAATCAGCTCCTTGTCCTATCGTATGGAGTTCGGGCAATCCGGACAGAGCCGTGGTCGGTCGGCTGTTGTTCAGGAAGCCATTTGGCTTTTCTTTGGGAGAGACAGGCTGACAGATATGAATGCTCATAAGGAGGATGGTCGGGCGTTATCTTTGGCAAAGCGAGCTATTATGCAACGGGCAGCCTTGTCCGACGCATTGTCCGTGCCGATGCTTTTGCGGATGCAGTCGTATCCGGACAACTGCGCTTGTCGCTCTGCGGAGGAAGTATCAAGGAGCGGAGAGAGGCTTGCGGCCAACCTTTTCTCCGTGAACAAGGCTCCGAAAAGCTCGGGCACTACAGCCCTGCCGGCAATGAGGTTGGTCAGCGAGATGAAAGGTGTACTAAAGCAATACTTGAAAATCAGATTGGTCAGTCGGCCTCCTCGGATATAATAGCATACGACCTGCGGCGTACCGATCAGGGCGGTTTCGAGCGTAGCCGTTCCGGAGGTTACGAGGGCTGCTTTGCTCTCTCGCAGTATTTCATACGTATGTCCGAATACAACGGGAACAGAGTCGTCGGGCAAGAACGGGACGTAGTCTTGCATCGTCAGTCCGGGCGCACCGGCTATGACAGGTCGGTAGTCGGGGAATTGCTTCATCACCCGTAGCATCACGGGCAAATTCTCCTTGACTTCGAGCAAGCGACTCCCACAGAGAAGAGCTACTTGACGAGAATCCTTGACTGAATGCTCCTGCTCTTCGATCGTTGGCCGCATGTGTTGCTTCACGGCATCGTAGCACGGATTGCCTACATAGACGACAGGAAAATCGTGTCGGGCAAAAAAATCTTTCTCGAAAGGCAAGATGCAGAGCATGAGATCGACGTATTTCTTCAACGTCTTGATCCGCCAGAATTTCCATGCCCAGACCTTGGGCGAGATGTAATAGACGATCGGCTTGCCAAGCTCTTCGCGTACAAACGGAAGCACGTAGCGCATATTGAAGCCCGGGTAGTCTACTGCGATGACAACGTCGGGGTTAAAAGCTCGCATCTGCTCCTGCACATGCTCTCCTGCGCGCCGAATGACGCCGAGGTGGGTGAGTACCGGAATGAAGCCCATGAAGGCTACTTCCCTGTAATGAAAGATTGGCTGCTCCCCGGTCGCCTCGGACAGAAAATCCCCTCCCATGAAAGCAAATACAGCCTCCGGATCGTGCTCTTTCAAGGCACGAACCAGATTGGATCCATGCAGGTCGCCCGAGGCTTCGCCGGCTACGATGAAATAGCGCATAGGCAATAGGAAAAATCAGGGAAAGGGGGAGAAGAGATCAGTCAAGCTCCTTGAGAAGCTCTTCCAAAACAGGCAGATAACGTCTGGAAGTCATGTTCAACTTGATGGGAGATAGCGTAACGTAGCCCGCACGCATCAGCTCCAAATCGCCCTCTATGGTTCCTTTGTTGATCTGACGTCCCGTCATCCAATAGACGGCATTGCCGCGTGCATCTTCGGACGCCATGTATTCGTCGACAAAACGACCGTCCGTGACGGCGCAAGGCTTTAGCCCCAAAGGTTTTCCCTTCGGAACATTCATGCTTAGCATCGTGTCCTGAGGCAAGCCATTCTTCAGGATCATACGACTGACAAGCACGGCATAGGCCGTGGCATGACTCATATCGCAGATCTCGCTATGGTCGTCGAGCGAAACGGCCAGAGCCGGTACATCGCATACACATCCTTCCATTGCAGCACCCACCGTGCCGGAATAGATTACGCAGATGCCGGCATTGTTGCCGTGATTGACCCCCGTAACCAGCAGATCGGGCTTGCGCTCCTTGAATACCGTATTCATCGCCAGCTTCACGCAGTCCGCCGGCGTTCCCGTACAACTATACACGGTATAGCCTTCCTCTCTGTGCCGAAGCTTGAGCTTGATGGGCAGAGTGGAGGTAATGGCAGCCGAAGCTCCGGATCGTGGCCCGTCGGGAGCTACGATCGTGACATTCCCCAATGAGCGCAGGGCCTCTGCCAGCTCGCGGACGCCTTGTGCTCGAAAACCATCGTCATTCGAAACTAAAATTTCAATCGGCTCGGCTTTCATTTTTTGTCTTCTTCTTCAGGAATAATGCCACTAAGCTTCACGATAAAGCGAAGTGCGGAATAGGAAGGGATGGCTATGAGATTTGCGCCCGATGCAGGCACTCCCGTTTCTCCATAGGCCAGATACCAGGGGACAATGAACTCGCACTCGTCTCCGATGACCATATTCTGCAAAGCAATGCGGAAGCCGGTAATCGCCTTATCCTTCTCATTTCTGTAAAGTGTGATACGCGCCGGCTTTTCGGAGTTATAGTTTCCGTCCACCATGATATTCCCTACCAAACGGTACGTTTGATAGTGGACCTCCACACGGGAGGTAGCAATCGGATGCTCTGTGCCCGTACCGTTTGTTATCCAGCGCATGTAAACGTATGCGGTCGAACCATCGACAGATGCTTTCTTGAAGTTGGTGCTGTCTGCATAGGCGTTGAAGGCCACTTCGTTGTCGTGGCGACGCTGTTTTTCCTCATTCGGCCTTTTCTCGCACGAGGAGAAAACAAGGAGGACGTTTACCAGCATCAGCCCAAGGGCCACCATGATGATATTCTTTTTCGTTTTCATAGGTCTATCTTTTTGAGCAAGCTCTTGAGGCTTACATATTCCGAGATAATGGCATTCAAACGGCTGATCTCCACGCGCTCCTGCTCCATCGTGTCGCGATAGCGGATAGTCACGGTATTGTCTTCGAGCGATTGGTGATCCACCGTGATACAGAAAGGAGTACCGATGGCATCCTGACGGCGGTAGCGTTTGCCGATAGAGTCCTTCTCATCGTATTGGCAGGCGAAGTCGAAACGGAGGTCGTGGACAATCTCCCGAGCCTTCGTATCAAGACCATCCTTGCGAACCAGAGGCAGTACGGCCAGCTTCACGGGGGCCAGCGCTGCGGGCAACTTCAGCACTACGCGCATCTCGCCGTTGGAAGTCTCCTCTTCGCAATACGATCCGAAGAGAATCGTCAGGAACATTCGATCCAGTCCGATGGAGGTTTCCACCACATACGGCACGTAGCTCTTGTTCAATTCGGGATCGAAATACTGCAGTTTCTTGCCGCTGAACTCTTCATGGCGAGAGAGGTCGAAGTCTGTCCGACTATGGATCCCTTCCACTTCTTTGAAGCCGAACGGCATCTCGAACTCAATATCGGTGGCAGCATTGGCATAGTGTGCCAGCTTGTCATGATCGTGGAAACGGTATTTGTCGTCTCCGAAGCCGAGGGCACGGTGCCACTGCATACGGAGTTTTTTCCACTTCTCGAACCACTGCAGCTCTTCACCCGGTCGGACGAAGAACTGCATCTCCATTTGTTCGAACTCGCGCATCCGGAAGATGAACTGACGGGCTACGATCTCATTGCGGAAGGCCTTGCCTATCTGACAAATTCCGAAAGGGATCTTCATTCGTCCCGTCTTCTGTACGTTCAGAAAATTGACGAATATACCCTGAGCCGTTTCGGGACGGAGATATACCTTCATGGCACCATCGGCCGTGGAACCCATCTCCGTGGCAAACATCAGGTTGAACTGGCGTACCTCTGTCCAGTTGCGCGTGCCGCTGATCGGACAGACGATCTCGCAGTCGAGGATAATCTGACGGATTTCCTCCAGATTGTTGTCGTTCAGTGCAGCAGCAAAGCGTTCGTGTATCTGATCTCGCTTCTGCTGATATTCGATCACACGGGCGTTGGTGGCACGGAATTGAGCCTCGTCGAATGCATCGCCGAAGCGTTTGGCTGCCTTGGCTACCTCCTTCGCTATTTTTTCGTCTATTTTGGCCAAATGATCTTCCACGAGGACATCCGCACGATAACGCTTCTTGGAGTCCTTATTATCTATGAGTGGATCATTGAACGCATCCACGTGTCCGGAAGCCTTCCAGATCGAAGGATGCATGAAGATGGCGGAGTCGATACCTACCACATTGTCATGCAGCAGGGTCATGCTTTCCCACCAGTAGCGTTTGATGTTGTTCTTCAGTTCAGAACCGTATTGTGCATAGTCGTACACAGCAGCCAGACCGTCGTATATCTCGGAAGAGGGAAAGACGAAGCCGTATTCTTTGCAGTGTGAGACTATTTTTTTGAAGAGATCTTCCTGTTGTGCCATGCTATCTTGATGTGTGAATCTTATTGTATTCCTACGTTTTACCTCGCGAAAATAATCCTTTTTCTTCAATACTGTCCCAACCGATTTGAGGAGCCGGCACAGTCCGATCAGCCTTCGACGCATTTCCCCGAAGGTATCCGAATGGCTGTAAGATCAGGTTGCACCTCTTTCCTTGTTTATCGGGGAGCTCTTCCCCTCGGCTCTCATCATGAGCAGAAGCGGGCAGTTCGTTGGGAGGAAAGGTCCTACAAGGTTTTTGCGTTACCGTGATTTACGGCTGATTTCTTTTGGGTTTCCCGATCCGAAAAACGTGGCGCGTAAACTTTTTTCTTTTGGCGCGGGAATGAAAAAAATCTCGCGCCAAAACGAAATTTTTCTCGCGCCACTTTTTCAGAAAACACGCGCCGGAATCGGAGCATTTTAGGTTCGTAATTGCCAAAGCTATCAGCCACGAACGCCCCCCTCCCCACCCCATGCCCAAGCTACCCTATCGGACAATACGGGCCGCTCCACAGCCCCCAAGCTCGTCATTTCGGGGATTGCAAGCACTAATTACACTTGTTTTTATCCTCAATTTTAGCAAGTTTGTTCGACATCATATAAGCGCATTATTAATTTAAGAAAATAGTTGATATAAGTTAGCAAGAATAAACTCACGTCGATCGATATAACCAAAAACCATGAACTCAACTACATCGAATGCAATTCGAATAAGCTGACCGAACTGAACGTGACCGGCATGGACAAGCTGATCATGATTTCCTGTCAGGACAACAAGATATCCAAACTCGATATAAGCAATAAGCCCGAACTCTATTTCATCTCCGTAGCCAAGAACAATATCAAAGAGGCCGAAACGGAAGAGATCGTGAAGAATCTCTGCCTCAAATGACACTACAATCTCCCGGCGCACTCTTTGCAGCAGTACTATCTGCATCCGAAGGCAATATCATAACCCCGGATCATGCAGCTCGTGCAAAAGCTAAAAAATAGGATGTAATGGCTTGGAACGGATCGGCATGGGTGGAGTATGAAGGAACGGCAACGTCCTTGAACTCAGTAGAGGCCGCTCCCTCCCGCCTTGCAGCGCGCTACTCTGACGGCATGCTCCATTTGGAGAATCTGATCGTAGGACAAGCAATCCGTGTATATGGCATGAATGGACGTCTGGCATTTGAAACGATGGCCACATCGGGGTCGATGACCATCTCCTGCGGTATGCGTCTCGGTTTTTACCTGATCAGCAACGGACCAGATCGCACGGACAAACTATTTATCGGAGAATAAGATAATCTTCCCCAAAGGGACTGCGCGCCTCGCAGCTGAAGCTACAGCCTCTTCCTGCCGGAGGGGATCATATAGATAAAAAGAGGATGTCAGAAGATCCAATGCCCACTAAGGATCGGATTTGCATCCTCTTTTTCTACAGACTTTGAAGCACCTTTTTGACTAACGGGAGATGGCCATGATCAAGCACACAAACGATCATGTCCTAAAGCGAGCCAAAACCTTGCACACGGATGCGAAATGTGTGCAAAAAGAGAAAAAGCCTAACGAAAAGCATGGTTATTCGGATTTTTTATTACACCTTTGAGGCAAATTTTTTTCAGCGGCAGACTCGGGAGCGCTCTTTCCCATGACCTTTCAGCGTAGAGCCGACTGCCTAATCTTATTTTAAAACAGGAACAGAAATATGTCGAAAAAATCGATCCTTCTGCTTTGCTGTTCGCTGTGCTTCATTTCTGCAACCCAGGCTGTGACCCCGGTCCGAAATGTGCGCAATAACCAAGTGAAAAGCAAAGCAAAGACCGAACGTACAAAGCCTTCGGACTCTGTACGCTACTTGGGCAACATGGTTGCCGATCGACTCGAGTTCCGCAACAAGATTTCTTCTGAAAAAGAGGTAAGGAATGCCGAATACGAAAGTCGGCTGGCGATGGAAGCCCTTAATTACCCCGCCATAGATTTATATGGTGAAGATTCTTGGAGCGAGTATGTGAACCCCTTTGTGGGCGCACGAACCGATGTCGAAATTCCGGACTCCTACGACATTGACTGCTCTTCGTTCGTGATGCCCGTCGAAGATAAGCAGGTCACCTCTGAATTTGGCTACCGCCGGCGTTTCGGGCGGATGCATTATGGTATTGATCTTTCAGTGAATCGTGGCGACACGATACGAGCAGCCTTCGACGGGAAAGTTCGTGTACGCAGCTACGAAGGTCGTGGCTACGGCTACTACGTAGTCCTGCGTCATCCGAATGGTCTGGAGACAGTGTATGGACACATGAGCCGCCAATTGGTGGAGGAAAACCAGATCGTTCGTGCAGGACAACCGATCGGATTAGGTGGCAGCACAGGACGTAGCACAGGACCTCATCTCCATTTCGAGACTCGTTTTATGGGTATCCCCATCAATCCGAGCACCATTATCGACTTCGGCAATGGAGTACCCCTCAGAGACGTCTACACATTCAAACGAGGAACCAACTCTCGTTACGCCAAAGCCTCTCCGGCACCTTCGCGCTACGCCAAGAATGGCAAGCGAGACAGACGAGCATCTTCTCCAATGACCTACAGAATCAAAAAGGGCGACACATTGGAGAAAATAGCCAAACGACATGGTACTTCCGTAAAGAAGCTCTGTGCGACTAACGGCATCAGCCAAAACAAGGTTTTGACTCCGGGCAAAGCTTTGAGAATCAAATAAAACGCTCTCGGAGAAAAAAAGAAAAAGGGGCTGTGTCAAAATTCATTTTTGGCGCAGCCTCTTTTCTTTTCGGTTTGCGGTTGATTAAGCCACCGGCTTTAGGCTTTGAGGGATATTTTTATGTCTTTCGGGAGACCTTTGAAAAATATGGAGATGATTCAAACGCCGGAAGGGCTGATGCAGGTGCAAAAGCATTTGCAAGTGAGAAGTCATTCATCGATGGTCTCTCGCTTAGCTTTTCGCTTATTATTTTGAGCAGGTGCAAAAGAGCCTTCATGGCTCTTTGGCTCATGATCAAAATAATAAGTGAGAAACCATTTGATAATTGTATCTGGCTTAAAGGGCGTTTTTAAGGGACGACTAGGTAAGTTGTATATGCATTAGCCAAAATACCATTGAGCCTACCCATACAGAAAACTAAGTCGGCTTTGACTCCGTTGCTGCAGGACTGGAAAAATAAAACGTACTCCGCTTCGGAATCAGCTTCTGGTCTATTTTCTTTCTCGCTTTTTATGGCTGATTAGGTGTTTATCCCACTTGAAGGCGTCACGAATAAAAAAGAAAAACACAGCGAATCGAAATTCGCTGTGTTTTTACGATAGTTATACCTGAAAAGGGTCATGCCTATCAGATATAAGGGTACTCAAATTAGATAGCCAGCTTGATGCTCTTAGTACCTACACGGAGAATATACATACCCTTCTGAGGAGCTGCAATCGTTTCGCTAACGCCGGTGTAAACAACCTTACCGTTCATGTCGAACAGAGATACTTGACGACCATTAGCTCCCGCTACATAGATAACGCCATTCTGAACATAAGCATTAGCCTTGTCGTTGGTGAGAACAGCCTCAACACCTTCACCCTTGCTCAAATGAACAACGATATAGAAGTTGTAATTTAAGGAAGGAACTTCTTGATGCAGAGATACGAACGGTGGTAAAGTTTCTCCGTCTTCTGAGAGAGAAATCAAATCTCCATAACCGTCAATTGCAGGACCCTCATCGCAACCGAGAGGAAATCCACCATCGGTGTTAGCCTTGTAACCGATCGTGTAAGTCTTGCCGGCTTCAATCTTTACACCTGTCTTAAGAGCAAGATTGTTGATCTGCTGCATTACCGGATCACTTTCTACTGATTCGCCCAAAATAGTCATATCATCAGCCCATACAGCAGAAGTGTACTTACAACCTTCATGTCCAGGGAAGAAATCAACGCTTTTGATTTCCCATCCAACGTAGTTTTCAAGATCATCACTGTCAAATTTGGCTGCAACAGCCATGAGTCCTGCTTGCTGTGTTCCAACGGTAGGAATTTCTGCGGGCAGATCTCCACAAACTTGGATAGTGGCTTCTTCGCGAGGTTGCTGTACTGAATTGTTCTGTACTTTGATTGCGCTCAAAGACTGAGCACCAGCAAAACTGACTGCACCCAAAAGAGCAGCACCAATAAGTAATGCTTTTTTCATTTTTCGTTTGTTTTTATTAAGTTATACTTGTTAAAAGAAGAGGCAAAAGTCACGGACTTCCACTCCTTCTATTCTCTTATTTTCTCGTTTGTCAGCTTGTCATCACGTGGAAAATCGAAAAATTTTCTTCTTCTTTTTCAACAGTGCCTCCGCAAATATAGGAAATAATTCAAATGAACAATCTGCAGGCCGTATAATATTGTTTCGCAGACTACGATTTATGTGTTAGATTATCTGTGTTTGATTAGCTTTACCGAAAATTTCACATACGGAGAGTCCGATGAAAATACTTTTCCCGTTATTGCTCGTATTATCGATTTTGGTCGGATGTGGTAAAAAAGAAAAACGCTCTGTGACTGAAGTCGCCCAAGAAAAAAAGCGCATCTCTGCATTGCTGTATGAAAAAGAGCTCTCTGCAGACTCTGTCAAACAGCTTTACGAAGAAAGTGTACAAGATAAGAATCTGGTGGGGCAAATGCTGTTTGCTATCGAGGTAGGCAAGCTGATGCGCAATATGTCCCAGTACACAGATGCAATGCTATACCACCAAAAAGGATTGACTGCGGCGTTGACGCTAAGGGACACCATTGTAGCCGCACAGGCATGGAACCACCTTGGCACCGATAGCCGACGTATCGGTGCTCTGGCCGAAGCTTCGGATTATCATTACAAGGCTCTTGCCTTGATAGAATCCTTTAGCGGGAAGCAATACAAGCCGGCTATCAAAGCCAGATCGGCAGCCCTAAACGGAATCGGTAACGTTAATCTTGAGCTGGGATATTATGATGAAGCCGAAAAGAATTTCCACGAAGCACTGCAGGGGGAGAAAGAACTCGACAGTCGTCTCGGGGAGGCTATCAACTACGCAAACCTCGGGCGTATCTATCGACAACGCAAAGAATACGACAAAGCTCGCACCTACTACCTCTTGTCTTTAGAGCAGAATCTTCTGGCAGAGAATCTGATGGGTATCGGTCTCTGTAGCATCAATCTCGGAGAAGTAGACGAAGAAAAAGGGGATTATCAAAAGGCTTTACAAGAGTATGCTACGGCATACAAACTGATGGAACAGCTATCCGATCGATGGCATTGGTTGAACTCCTGTATCCCGATGGCACGTATCAATCTTAAACAGGGGAACGAAAAGCTCTACCAGCATTTCATTTCTTTGGCCGAAGAGACTGCGAAAGAAATTAATTCGACTTCGCATCTGATAGAAATATACAATCTCCAATACGAGAACCTTAAGCGTAAAAAGGAATACAAACAAGCCCTCGAGACATTCCGTCTGAGCAAGACGTTGAGCGACAGTATGTCCATTGCGCATAAGGTCAGCAGCATACAAGAGACGCGATTCAACTACGAACGCAACAAGTCCCAAAAAGAGCTTGAAGAAATACAACAGGTAAGCAAGGCGAAACAAGAGAAATCGAAGTTTATCCTCTTGAGTACTCTTTTTGCCCTTTTCATCTCGATTCTTTTGATTTCTGTTCTGACCTATGCATACCGTCAGGGGAAGAAGCACAACAAACTGATCAAAGAGACGGATAAGCTTCGCTCCAGCTTTTTCACCGGCATTACACACGAATTTCGTACGCCGATCACCGTCATACAAGGCTTGAATGAGAAAATGAGGTCGAGTCCTGATCTCCAAGCATCGGACAGAGCCGAACTGCACAAGATAATAGACAGACAAAGTAGCCATATGCTGAATTTGGTGAATCAGCTGTTGGATATTTGCAAGATCAGAAGCGGAATATCCACACCCGAATGGCGCAATGGCGACATCGTCTCCTTCGTACAGATTCTCATCGATTCATTTACTCCATACGCACAAGCTCAGGACATAACTTTGGAACTGCAAGCTGAGAGCAAACCTATTGTCGTGGACTTCATCCCCTCCTACTTGCAAAAGATCATATCCAATCTTTTGTCCAATGCCATCAAGTATTCTTTTGCCGGAGGGAGAGTGGTCATATCTCTGGCAAAAACCAAGAATGAAAAAAATCTGATCATACGCGTTGCAGACAACGGTATAGGAATAGATAAAACCGATCAGGCTCATATCTTCGACATCTTCTATCGAGGACAGTCTGCTACCGAAAAGCATGGATCGGGTGTCGGACTCTCGTTTACCAATATACTGGTCGAAAACCTTCGTGGTACGATCAAAGTAGAAAGCCAGCCGGGGAAAGGAAGTGCCTTCACCATTAGTATCCCTACACGGAACCAGTCCTCTTCGGCAGAGATTCTTCCTTGGCTACCCTCCTCCGATGACATTGTCATGCCTGTCCACGTCGAACCCGATGACTCGGCGACATCTCCGGTGGTAGCGGCTCCGAATCATCGCTTCGAGGACGAACGTCCAACCATACTGCTCGTCGAGGACAATAAGGATATCAACCTGCTCGTCAAACTCCTCCTTTGCGATCGCTTCAATGTGCTATCCGCCGCAAACGGAAAAGAGGGTATAGCCCTCGCTACCGAGCATATTCCCGACATCATCATTACGGACATTATGATGCCGATAATGGATGGGATAGAAATGACGATCCGGATGAAACAATCGCCTCTTCTCTGCCATATTCCCATTGTCGCTTTGACGGCCAAGAGTACCGAGCAGGACAGATTGGAGGGAATCAAAAGCGGTGTAGCCTCTTATCTGTGCAAGCCATTCTCTCCGGAGGAACTTCTGGTGCAGATCGAGCAGCTTCTGAAAGACCGTGAGTCGCTCAAGAAGTTCTATATGCAAAAACTCATGCTGGATCGGAAGCCGGAGGAGGAACCTCAACCGATAGACGACAGCAGCATGCAGTTCCTCCTTGCTGCCAAGGATGCAGTGTCCGGTGGGGTCAAACAGAATCCGGACTTTTCCGCTCAGGACTTGGCCGAAAAAATGTGCATGAGTCCATCCCAGCTCAACAGAAAGCTCACGAGTGTCGTAGGTTGCTCCGCCATCGGCTATATACAGCAGATCAAGATAAAATTGGCCTGCAAGCTCCTTGCCGATGAGAGCAAAAACATCTCCGACATCAGCATTGAGGCAGGCTTTTCGGATCCGGCTTACTTCTCTCGCACTTTCAAACGCTACATGAACTGCTCTCCCTCCCAATACCGGCAAAAACTCCTTGCCATGCCGGGGAACGACATGGAGACTGTTTGATCCCAATGAAATAAGGAGCTGTACGCAGGGGGGATCCCTTGTCGTACAGCTCCTTTCTTCTAAATTCGATTTGAACTACATCATCGAATCACGACTTTCCTCACAAAGGCTCCCTGATCCGTATTCACTTTAAGCAGGTATGTCCCTTGGGTCAAAGATGCGACACCCATTTCCACCTTGTCGCCACTCACGGGACACTCACGGACAAGCTTACCCTGCAAGTCGTACATGCTCAGATGCGTGATGCCATTGGCCAGGATCACTAACCGGTCCGTTGTCGGATTGGGGTAGACTGCCACCTGAGCTTCTGTCGAAGGTGTTGCCATCGAGGTGAGGGCCTTGTACGTATAGATATAGTCGAACACAGGAGTAGCCACATCCCCTTCGTAAGAGGAATAAGTCTCTTTCAGCCGCATTGCATTGAATCCGTACATATTAGGCCAGGTCTGTTCCGGCATTGACGGAATGGCAATGACATTTGCGGAGATGGACTTGTCGCTCTCGATGTCTCGCTTGTACACCTTCGTGTCGGTGCCATTGATGGCCAAATACTGTGTGCAGATATTGCCATCGTAGGTATATTCTTCACTTTTGAGCACTTCCCAGCCCTGTCCTTGCTGGACAATGAAGTACAGAGCCTTCACCATATTGTCAGCCTCGTCATAGCTGTATTCCACTTTGCCCGCATCTACATAGGTGGTACCCATTACATTGCTTAGCACTTCTTGGGACAAGAGACCTTTGTCATTGTAGAAGTACGTGTTCTTTTGGGACTCTGAGCCGAAAGCAAAGGAAATCCAATGGGTCAGTCGCCCCTCCTCGTTATAATGATATTCTACACGCGACATAGGGTTGTTCGGATCCAGGATCAGCATGAATACCTCCCTTGCGCTCATCTTCCCTTCGGCATCGTAGGTGTACTTGAATCGGGTGTCGAGTGCAGGTTCTCCTCCGGAGAAAGAGACATAAAGGTCTACATGCGATATCCTCCCATTGGCATCGTAATAGATGGAGTCCGTAGATTTTCTTACCCCATTCACTTTTATGTCGCGGCCGATGTAGCGATTGTCCTCATCGAATATGAAGTAAGTATCAGCCGTCTGATTTGTGGAGACGGTCGCTGTCAGAAGCCACTCGGCGTTGTCTTTCTGTACACGTTTTGGGATCGGGAGAGTGCGAACTCCTCCGGCAATATCTTCTTTCGAAAAAGGCTTGTAAGAAGAATTGTCCTTGGTTTGGCCCGTGGCTGCAAAGAAAGCTCCGAAGGCAATCAAAGAAATAATAGTCGTTTTTTTCATTTCAATAATGATTATTGGATTGTATGACTTAAGATGGATCGACAATCGCCCCGATCTCTATTGGGTAATTTTTCGGGATAAATATAAATATTAAAGTTTGGAAAAAGACGTTTACGTACAAAAAATGAGTGAATATGGAGCTTACGACCGGATTTTAAGTGTCCCTCTTTGTGGCAATGACTCAGGAACTATGATTATGGGGAATACAATACTCTATTACAAATAGCCATTAAAAAAGTCCGGAATACATCATCTCTGTTGGGCCTGTTTACGTGCCAAAATTTTTGCGTTTGTTACTCCTGAAAACGTGGCGCGAGAATTTTTTGCTTTTGGTTCGGGGGGTAAAAAAATCTCGCGCCAAAACGAAAAAATTCTCACGCCGTTTTTTCAGGATTTAGGCACCACAATCGGAGCGTTTCTGGCTCGTAAACACAAAGCAACAGCTTTGCGGATATTGATCCGGTGGACCGACATCGAAACTCTATGGCTTCATATCGGAGGATAGCCCCTGTCCGAAAGGCCGAAACTCGGTACTATATCGAATACGGATTTATAATTGCTAAACGACAAATTGCCTCTCCTTTTGACCGATGCTTGCAGCTTGCTGCTTGGCTATATCGGGAGGCCTTGCAAAAGGCTCATGCCACAGAAGCGCAAAAGCGTGAAACTGATTGTGATTTACGGATTTGTACTATCTTTGCAGACGCTTAATTCGGAATCAAATACTACCATAATAAAGAATCAAGAACAATGGACTCTAAAATCCAGGAACTAACTGACAAAATTTATCGCGAAGGTGTCGAAAAAGGCAACGAACAGGCCGCGAAAATTATCGCTGAGGCTGAGGCCAAAAGCGCAGAGACGATCAATAATGCCAAGGCTGAGGCCGAGCGCATTGTAAGCGATGCAAAGAAGAAGGCAACTGAATTTCAGCAGAATACGGAATCCGAACTGAAGCTTTATGCCGGTCAGATGCTGGAGTCGCTCAAGAGTACCATTGTGGATCAGATTACCGGCGAGATCGTGTCGGCTAATGTGAAAGCGGCATCGACCAACCCCGAATTTATGCAGCAGATGATGCTCGATATGGCCAAGAATTGGGCATCGGGCGAAAACATCATTATTTCCACGCAAAACGCCGCTGCCCTTCAATCCTATTTCGAGAGCAACGCCAAAGAATTGCTCAACAATAAGGTGACGGTCAAAGAGGTGAACAATCAACCGGTGGCCTACACCATCCAACCTCAGGATGGCTCTTACAAGATCCAATTCGGCGAGGAAGAGTTCATCAATCTCTTCAAGAGTTTCTTGCGCCCCAGGCTGGTAGAAATGCTTTTCTAAGTCATGGCCAAATATTACGCCACTGTAGCCGGTCTGCCCAACATCACTGTGGAAGATCGGAAATTGCCGTTTACTTCCCTGCAGTTCCTTCAGGAGCTAAGGCCTATCCTGAGTCGTACGGATAACAAGCTCTTCGACCTCCTGCTTTGGGAGCAGGAGAATCGGTTCCTGCTGCGCTATCTGGAAGACAGCGAGAAAGCCAAGGCCGACGAATCCCGGCCGACTCTCTTCTCTTATGATACGCTGGATGGTATCATAGCAGCCTATCGGGAGAAACGTGTCATGCCCCGTATGGATTCGTTGCCGGAGCATTTCCGGACATTCTTGTCCGAAAAGCTGACCGAAATGTTCCGCGAGGAAGAAGAGAGCGAAGAGGGACAGATGTCCCTGTCGGATACCGAAGAAGGCAAAGCACGCCTGCCGATCTCCGACGAAGATCGTCTGGCCATGTACTATTATGAATATGCCATGAAATGCGGCAACGACTTCCTCGAAGAATGGTTTGCCCTGAATCTGCATATCAAGAACATCTTGGCTGCGATCACGTGTCGGAAGCTGGGCTGGAATCCGATCAATTATATTGTCGGTACCGGCGAAATAGAAGACAAATTGCGTACGTCACGGGCTCGTGACTTCGACTTGGGCGAAGAACTGCCCTATCTGTCCACACTCTTTTCTGTCGGTGAGGAGACGGACATTACCAAACGTGAACGTCTGCTCGATGTGATTCGTTGGGAGTGGCTCGAAGAGTCGGTATTCAACCGTGTATTCACCATAGAGCGTTTGCTCTGCTATTATTTGGAGCTGGCGATCATCGAGCGTTGGGTGAAGTTGGACGAAAAGACGGGAGAGGAGACTTTCCGCCGCATCGTCAAGACACTCAAACACGAGAGCGCAGAGTCATTGGACGAGTTCAGAAGAAATCAAAAGAAATAAATCAAGATAATGGCTACAAAAGGAGTTGTTAAGGGGATTGTGTCCAACCTCGTGACCGTGGAGGTCGATGGGCCGGTTTCCCAAAATGAAATTTGCTACATCGATGTCAATGGCACCAAGCTGATGAGCGAGGTGATCAAGGTGATCGGCAAGAATGCTTATGTGCAGGTTTTCGAAAGTACCCGCGGTATGCACGTAGGAGATGAGGCAGAGTTTACCGGCAGTATGCTTGAGGTAACGCTCGGCCCCGGTATGCTTTCGAAGAACTACGACGGTTTGCAACACGACTTGGACAAGATGGATGGAGTATTCCTCAAACGAGGCGACTATACTCCTGCCCTCGATGATGACAAGCAGTGGGAATTCAAGCCTCTGGCCAATGTGGGCGACAATGTGATCGCAGGTTCATGGCTCGGAGAGGTGACGGAGAATTTCCAACCGCACAAGATCATGGTGCCTTTCGTTTTCGAAGGCAATTACAAGGTGAAGAGTCTGGCCAAAGCTGGTTCGTACAAAGTGAACGACGTGATCGCTGTGGTAACGGATCAGGACGGGAAAGACCACAATGTAACCATGGTACAGAAGTGGCCGGTGAAGCGTGCCATCACTTGCTATCGCGAGAAGCCGCGTCCTTTCAAGCTGCTCGAAACGGGTATCCGTATCATCGACACTTTCAACCCCATCGTAGAGGGTGGTACGGGATTTATCCCCGGTCCTTTCGGTACGGGTAAGACGGTGCTCCAGCACGCTATCTCGAAGCAGGCGGAAGCCGATATCGTGATCATTGCAGCCTGTGGTGAGCGTGCAAACGAGGTCGTGGAGATCTTTGCGGAATTCCCCCACCTGAACGACCCTCATACGGGACGTAAATTGATGGAACGTACCATTATTATTGCTAATACGTCGAATATGCCTGTGGCTTCGCGTGAGGCATCCGTATATACGGCCATGACGATAGCCGAGTACTATCGCTCCATGGGACTTCGCGTGCTGATGATGGCAGACTCCACTTCGCGTTGGGCACAGGCTCTGCGTGAGATGTCCAACCGTCTGGAAGAGCTCCCCGGACCGGATGCTTTCCCGATGGACTTGTCGGCTATCGTAGCCAACTTCTACGCTCGTGCAGGATACGTTTACCTGAACAACGGTTCGGCCGGTTCGGTAACATTCATCGGTACGGTATCTCCCGCCGGTGGTAACCTCAAAGAGCCTGTGACGGAAAACACCAAGAAAGTGGCTCGCTGCTTCTATGCTTTGGAGCAGAATCGTGCCGACCGCAAACGTTATCCGGCTGTAAATCCCATCGACAGTTACTCGAAGTACATCGAATATCCCGAATTCGAGAGCTATATATCGAACCACATCAGTGCAGACTGGACTACTAAGGTGAATGAGCTGAAGATGCGCTTGCATCAGGGTAAAGAAATTGCCGAGCAGATCAATATCCTCGGTGATGATGGTGTACCCGTTAGCTATCACGTAGTCTTCTGGAAAGCAGAGTTGATCGACTTTGTGATCCTTCAGCAAGACGCCTTCGACGATGTCGATTGCAACAGCTCGCTCGAGCGTCAGGAGCTGATGCTCAGCAGAATAACGGACATCTGTCGTACGGAATTCGATTTCGAAGACTTCCTCGAGGTTTCGGACTATTTCAAGCGAATGATCAATACCTTCAAGCAGGTGAACTACTCTCAGTTCAAAAGTGCCGAATTCGACAAATACAATAAAGAGTTGGACGCTATTCTGGCCGAACGCATCAAATAAATTAGATAGTTATGTCAAAACAAGCTTTTCAGAAAATATATACGAAGATTACCAATATCACCAAGGCAACCTGCTCTTTGCGTGCCACCGGTGTGGGTAATGAAGAGTTGGCCACTATCGATGGCCGATTGGCTCAGGTGGTGCGTATTCAGGGCGAAGATGTAACCCTGCAGGTATTTGCCGGGACGGAGGGGATCCCCACCGATGCCGAAGTAATATTCATGGGCAAAGCTCCTACGCTCAAAGTGGGAGATCAGCTGGCCGGCCGTTTCTTCAACGCTTATGGCGAACCTATCGACGGAGGCCCCCAACCGGAAGGAAAAGAAGTGGAGATCGGCGGCCCGTCCGTTAATCCCGTTCGTCGTAAGCAGCCTTCAGAGCTGATCGCTACCGGTATCGCCGGTATCGACCTGAACAATACTTTGGTGACGGGACAGAAGATTCCTTTCTTCGCCGACCCCGACCAGCCGTTCAATCAGGTAATGGCCATGGTAGCCCTCCGAGCCGAGAGTGATAAGATTATCCTCGGTGGAATGGGTATGACCAACGACGACTACTTGTTCTTTAAGAATACATTTAGCAATGCCGGAGCACTCGATCGTATCGTGAGCTTTATCAATACGACGGAAGACCCCTCTGTGGAGCGTATCCTCGTGCCGGACATGGCTTTGGCTGCTGCCGAATACTTTGCCGTTGAGAAGCATGAGAAAGTGCTCGTGCTGCTGACGGACATGACCAACTATGCGGATGCTTTGGCCATCGTATCGAACCGTATGGACCAGATCCCCTCTAAGGACTCTATGCCCGGATCGCTCTATTCGGATTTGGCCAAAATCTACGAAAAGGCAGTACAGTTCCCCGATGGCGGTTCTATCACGATTATCGCCGTGACCACTCTTTCCGGAGGAGACATTACGCACGCTGTGCCGGACAACACCGGTTATATCACGGAGGGTCAGCTCTATCTCCGTCGCGACAGCAACGTGGGTAAGGTCATCGTAGACCCCTTCCGAAGCCTCTCTCGTTTGAAGCAGCTCGTTATCGGCAAGAAGACGCGCGAAGACCACCCTCAGGTGATGAACGCAGCCGTTCGTCTATTCTCCGATGCAGCGAACGCTCAGACCAAGATGGAGAATGGTTTCGACCTTACGGACTACGACAACCGTGCGCTCGAATTCGCCAATGACTACTCTCGTCAGCTCTTGGCCATAGACGTAAACGTGAATACGACAGAGATGCTCGACACGGCATGGGAGCTATTCTCGAAGCACTTCAAACCGGCCGAAGTGAATATCAAGCAGCAGCTTGTGGACACTTACTGGAAGAAATAATAACCTTGCGCTACAATGGCTATTAAGTTTCAATACAACAAAACCTCTCTCCAGCAGCAGGAAAAGCAGCTTAAGATGCGAGAGCGTACCTTGCCTACGATCAAAAGCAAGGAGAGCGCACTGCGTCTGGAGGTGAAGCGGACGAAGGATGAGGTGGAGCGATTGGAACGCCAACTGGAAGAAGAGATCGTAGGCTACCAAAGCATGGTAAGCCTGTGGAACGAATTCAAGCCTGATCTGATCAGCGTGGAGGGTGTCAAGCTCTCGGCGAAGAAGGTGGCAGGTGTGGTCGTTCCCGTACTGGACGATATTTCTTACACCATCAAGCCATTCAGTTTGTTCAATGCCCCATCATGGTTTGCCGAAGGCATTGACCTGCTGAAGAACTTGGCCCACACCGGAATCGAGGCTGAGTTCCTCGGTCTGAAGTTGGAGTTCCTCGAATATGCACGCAAGAAGACTACACAGAAGGTGAATCTTTTTGAGAAAGTGCAGATCCCCGGCTACAAAGACGCCATACGCAAGATCAAACGCTATCTGGAGGATGAAGAGAGTTTGTCCAAATCCTCTCAGAAGATTATGCGTGCCAATATGGAGAAACGTAATAAAGAAGAGGAGGTGATGGCATGATTACCGCAATGAACAAATACCTTTTCCTGATTTATCACCGTGAGTACGAAACCTTCCTCGAGAAGTTGCGTACGATCGGAGTGGTACACATTCGGGAAACCAAGGCTACAAAAGATGTGGCGGAATTGCAGGAACTCCTCAATCTACGTAAAGAGATTGCCCAGACCAAGCGCATGCTCGCTTCGTACAAGAGCGAAAATGCTCCCGTCGAACAAACCCTGACCCTTGGATCTCAAGCTGACGGTGAGGCGGCTATGCAGGACGCTCAAGCTCTTTTCGCAGAAGAGACACGTCTGAAAAGTGCTATCCACTCTAAGAAGCGGGAAGTGGAGCATATGGAGGTTTGGGGACAGTTTGACTTCGCCTCCATCGAAAGACTACGGAAGGCGGGCTACGAGGTGAACTTTTACTCTTCTTCCTCTTCGGGATACAAAACGGAATGGGAGGAAAAGTTCGGGGCTGTGCCTATCAATACCGTACGCTCCACTGTTCATTTTATCACCATTGGTCACAAACAGGATGCCAAGCCCGATGCCGAGCGAATCAAACTGCCTGATCATGATCTGGCCACACTCCGTCAGCAGCAGGAGGAGCTGGAGGCCCAATTGGAGGCGAATGCGAAGGACAAGACCGCGTTTGCAGACAATCGAATGGCCGAGCTGACTGCGTATGACAAACTTTTGTCGGATAAGTTCGCCTTTACCAGTGCCATGGTACAAGCCGAAGGGCAAGCAGACGACAAGCTGATGCTGCTCGAAGGCTGGGTGCCTGTGTCGGACGCTTCGACCATGGAGCAGGCATTGGCCGGAGAAGGCTACTATGTAGAGCAGATGCAGATAGAAGAAGGAGACAAGGTGCCCATCAAGCTGAAGAACAATTTCTTCGCGCGGCTCTTCGAACCTATCACGAAGATGTATTCTCTGCCTAACTACGGAGAGCTGGATCCCACACCATTCCTTGCGCCGTTCTTTATGCTCTTCTTCGGGCTTTGCTTCGGCGACGGAGGCTATGGCTTGCTTATTCTGCTCGCTTCTACCCTCTTCAAGGGGAAGGCCGGCAAGGATTTGAAGCCGATACTCACTCTTTTCCAATGGTTGGGAGGGGCTACGACGATAATCGGTCTGCTCACCGGTTCGTTCTTCGGTATAGCATTAGCCGAAGTACCGCAGTTGGCAAGCATCAAGAAGTACTTCCTGAATCAGGACAATCTGATGACTTTGTCCGTTGTCATCGGTCTGATACAAATCATTTATGCCAAGGTTTTGGCCGGTATCAAGATCAAAATTCAACGCGGAGTGAAGTATAGCTTGGCTACGTTCGCGTGGGCAGTCATTATCACGGCGGTGATATTGGCATTCACTTTGCCCATGATAGCACCGAAGGTGCCGGAAGCGGTGATCAACGTCA
Source organism: Porphyromonas sp. COT-052 OH4946 (assembly GCF_000765965.1). Classification (NCBI taxonomy): domain Bacteria; kingdom Pseudomonadati; phylum Bacteroidota; class Bacteroidia; order Bacteroidales; family Porphyromonadaceae; genus Porphyromonas; species Porphyromonas sp. COT-052 OH4946. The sequence goes on along the minus strand of NZ_JQZY01000030.1, from coordinate 6,556 downwards.
TGTTCGGCATTGCTGTTGCCGGAGGTTTGGTCGCGTTCTTCTACAACTCACCGGGCAAGAATCCGTTTGTCAATTTCGGTAGCGGCTTGTGGACGGCTTATAACACAGCATCAGGACTTTTGGGCGATACGCTCTCATACATCCGACTGTTTGCGATCGGACTCACGGGTTCTATCCTCGGTGGCGTATTCAATACGTTGGCTACAGATATGACTGCTTCGATGAGTATTGTACCTCGGATCATCGTGATGCTGATCATTTTGCTGATCGGTCATGGCCTGAACTTCGGTCTTACGATGATCAGTTCCCTTGTTCACCCCATTCGTTTGACATTCGTAGAGTTCTATAAGAACAGCGAATTTGAGGGAGGAGGCAACCAATACACACCGTTCAAACGCTCCTAAATCATAAAAGAACAATTCAAAAAATCATAACAACTAAACAACACAAAAGTATTATGGAACAAATGTTAGCTTATCTCGGTATTGCATTGATGGTTGCATTGACCGGTATCGGAAGTGCCATCGGCGTAACGATCTGCGGTAACACTACTGTTGGCGCAATGAAGAAGAACCCCGATTCATTGGGTCTCTACATCGGTCTTAGCGCACTTCCCAGTTCACAGGGTCTCTACGGCTTCGTGGGCTTCTTTATGGCTTCCGGATTGATCACCAAATTGGTTGCAGCCAATGCTCTTACGCTGCTTGCAGGTTGGGCTATTTTCTTCGCCGGTTTGGCATTGGGTGTAGTAGGTCTGATGTCTGCTATTCGTCAAGCACAGGTATGCGCTAATGGTATCCAAGCTATCGGCGGTGGTCACAACGTATTCGGTGCTACCATGGTGATGGCTGTGTTCCCGGAGCTTTATGCTATCTTGGCACTTCTCGTGTCTATCCTGATCTTCGGTAGCGTTCCCGGCATGGTCGGAGCTTAATCCGAAGGAGGGTCTCAGTCCATACGAACAGTACTGTTGGCAAGTAAGGCCTAAAACAGCAAGAATCGTTTCTCATAGGCCTTGGCCTAAGGAACAAACACCAAGGGGTGTGCCGGAACGTAATGTTTCTGCACACCCTTTTTCTTTATGGAGAGGTGAATTCGATCCATCGTAACCTTGGCAATACGTCCCAAAAATTCTGTAATTGCGGTCTGTGTCTTCTGAAGAAGGTGGAGCCGGAATTTTTTCGTTCCGGCGCGTAAATTTTTTGCTTCTCGCGCCACAATCGAAAAGTTTACGCGCCACATTTCTGGGAGTAGCAAACAGGAAAATTTTGGTGCCGGGAAGGATCTTGAAATCCCTCATAGACCCTCTCTGCACTTAGATCCAGCCTGCATTATGAAAGACTGGTGTATGGTTCATGTCGTTAGCTTATACATCGAATAGAGATTCGGATCCGAACCTGATCGTCGCATAAGGCCGTTTTCCGAAGAAGCTATTTGAAGACGCAGCTCGCCTTTTGATTCGATCGTCCCGTTATCGTCAGGGTGTCATTTGCTCGTTTTATGGCTTTTTGTGTATTTTTGCACAGGATATGTGTTTTTGTGCATATATGGTCGAACAGAATTTCATCAGACTTTATCAGAGTAGTTTTCGGGAGCATTGGTCACTTCCGGCACTAACCAACTACGATACAGGGGAAAGTTATACATATGGCGAGATGGCTGCCGATATTGCTCGCAGACATCTGCTCTTTGAGCGTATTGGAATCAAGCAGGGGGACAAGGTGGCACTCCTTGGCAAAGACTCAGCCGAGTGGTGCATAGTTTTTATGTCTGTCATCACGTATGGAGCGATCATCGTTCCCATCTTGCCGGATTTCAATGCTATTGATGCCGCAAGTATTGTAACTCATTCCGACGCCAAGTATCTTTTTGTCTCGGACAAAATATGGGAGACGATGGATCCGGCTCAGCTTCCCCTATTGAGCGGAGTTGTATCCATTCGTGATTATACCGTCTTTTTGGATCGTACCGAAGGGGGCATCCTCTCTCAAGAGGTGGAGGGATTGGATCGCTCCTTTTCCGAACGCTATCCTTCGGGGTTCGTGGCAGGGGATATTCGCTACGCAGAGATCTCGAATGACGAGCTTATCCTGCTGAATTATACTTCCGGAACGACGGGATTCAGTAAAGGTGTCATGCTGCGTGCCAATAATTTGGCCGGCAATGTGACCTATGTGATGGATCGCGATATTATGTTTCGAGGGGAGACGATCCTTTGTTTTCTTCCCTTGGCGCATACGTATAGCTGCGCGTTCAACTTCCTGACACCATTGACTATCGGAGTACATGTGTACATTTTGGGCAAAATTCCTTCGCCTGCTACTCTTATCAAGGCTTTTGCTGATGTGCGCCCTTCATTTATAATCGTGGTGCCGCTCATTATAGAGAAACTGTATCACAAGGCGATAGCTCCGAAAATCAAGAAACCGCTGATCAAGTTTTTGCTGACATTGCCTTTCTTGAAACAGATGATCCACAAATCAATTCGGAACAAACTGATCGAATCATTCGGTGGCAACTTCCGACAAGTCATTGTGGGAGGAGCCGCTCTCAATGATGAAGTGGCTCATTTCCTCCATCGGATCGGGTTTCCGCTTACAGTGGGCTATGGTATGACGGAATGCGGGCCTCTGATCAGCTACGAAGATCACAGCCTGTGGCTACCCGGTAGCTGTGGCAAATCGCTCTCGATCATGGAGGTGCGCATCGGTCATTTGCAACAAGAAGGTAGTGGCAATAGTGATGTGGGAGAGATCCAAGTACGCGGAGAGAATGTTTGTCTCGGTTACTATAAGAATACCGAACTGACAGCCGAGCTTTTTACTCCCGATGGGTGGATGCGTACAGGAGATCTCGGTACCATAGATAGCTTAGGAAATATCTTTATCAAAGGCCGGTCCAAGACCATGCTCCTCGGATCAAACGGACAGAACATCTATCCGGAGGAAATAGAATCGAAGATCAACAATTTGTCCTATGTCCTTGAAAGCATCGTCACAGAGCGAGACGGACGCCTGGTCGCGCTTGTCGTTCCCGATAGACAGGCGATAGAACATAAAGGTCTCTCTCTCGAGCAGGCTTGGACGCAAATCGAAAAGAGCCGGGTGGAATTGAATGCCCAAGTAGCCGCATATGAGAAGATAACGGCTTTTATTCGTCATGACGAAGAGTTCGAAAAGACGCCCAAGCGGAGTATCAAACGATTCCTTTATACCTGATCCCGTGGCTCCGTCTGTCATCAGGTAGGAATCAACACGAAATAAACAGCATTTGTCCGTTTTTTTGCTGGTACCGAAAGAAACTGTATATTTGCGCCGTTATAGAACATTAATTACACTTTTAACCCCAAAAGGAAATGAAGAAATTTGTTGCTTTTGCAGCTGTAATCGCAGCTGTATCATTCGCTTCTTGCAACTCTCAGGCTAAGACTGAAGAAGCTGCTGACTCTACGGCTATGGATTCTGCCACTTTGGTAGAAGAGGCAGCTCCTGTAGTTGATACTGCTGCTATGCAGATCGATTCTGCTGCAATGAAGGCTGAAGAAGCTGCTACTGAACAAGCCGCTCAATAATCCAACGGCTATTTAGCATCCCCCGAATCATTTGTGGGGTAAGATATAAGTCTGACTTCAAGAGAGTCGGACTTATGTCTCTTTTTCAGTTATGAACTTCTCGCCTTAGCGAGCTGTTGCAACAAAAAAGGGTATTCGTTATCGGCCTTTCAGAGGCTTTAACGAATACCCTTTTTTGATACTGTCTGTCGATGGAGGCTGTGTACCCCTCCCGGGGCAGGCTGTTATCTCATGTCCTTGAGTTGCTGCTGTAGTTCCTGTCTGGCAAGGAATATACGGCTCTTCACCGTACCCAGAGGGATTCCAAGCGTCTCGGATATTTCATTGTATTTATATCCGCTCACGTACATGGAGAACGGTTGCTTGAGCGTTTCGTTCAGCGATGCGATAGCAGCGGTTATTTCCTTGATGGCCATGGTGCCGTCAGGCGTATCCTCTCCTCCTTCATTGAGTATGGGGACATTGTACGGATCGCTATTCGGATCGATGACTGTTTGCGAACGAACCAGCTTGTGGTAGTTGTTGATGAAGATATTTCGCATGACAGTGAGCACCCACCCTTTGAAGTTGACGTTGTCAACGAATTTGTCTTCATTGTTGAGGACTCGGAGTGTTGTATCTTGGAGCAAATCTTCTGCGTCATCCAGATTGGCAGTCAGAGTCAAGGCAAAATTGCGCATGTTGTCTTGCAGACTCAGAAGTTTTTCGCGAAATTGCACACTATTCATAATAAGCTGTTTCTTTGTTGTTGAAGCCAATGGTTGGAAGATTCGTTCCCTCCTGCCACTGAGACAAAGATAATCGAATAGGTGAGATTCATTAATAAACAGCGTATTAAGTACAATAGATGGTATCAATGATATGAAAAGAAACGATCCACGGAAAGAGCGGAAAGGTTTTCGCAAAGGCTTTGTGGAAAAGCTCCCGACGACCTTGTCCGATATATCTTACTACGCCTCTTACTATCAGGAAAATGCACTGGTGAGTAAGGTGCTGAAGTGTTGCCGACTTATCGGCCGGTTTGGCACCACACAAGTGCTGACGCTTTATTATATGTTGCAGGCCGGGGAGATGACAATGAAAGAGAAGTTGCTTCTTGCAGGAGCTCTGGGCTACTTTCTCTTACCGATCGACCTCATTCCTGATTTTGCCATGCCATTTATCGGTTTTACGGACGACCTTGCTGTCACGTCCATTGTGCTGAGGATTTTGAGTCGCCATATCACTCCGGCCATTCGCGAAAAGGCTCGCTTGCGTGCTGCCGCTATCTTTGAGGATTGATAGAAAAGGAACTCTCCCGAATTAAGGCCTGCCACTGATTATTGGCAGGCTTTTCTTTTTTTATTCTTTTCCTTTTTGTTCGGTTGCAAAGTTCTCTTTGCGGTATCGCAGCAAACGAAAAGATTATTAGGCTTTTAGTGGGAAAAAGGTGTACTTTTGTACGGCTAAGAAAAAGACGTATAATTAATCCTTAGTAATAACGAGAAGAAATGGAAATTGTAAAGATTATTGGCAGGGAGATCCTCGATTCCAGAGGTAATCCGACGGTCGAGGTAGATGTGCACCTGGCCTGTGGCATAATAGGACGCGCTGCAGTACCCAGCGGAGCCTCCACCGGTGAAAACGAAGCTATCGAGCTTCGCGACCAGGACAAAGGTCGCTACTGTGGCAAAGGTGTTCTCAAGGCTGTTAAGAACGTAAATGAAGTGATAGATCCCGCTCTCTGCGGAATGTCAGTATTGGAGCAAACAGCTATTGACCGCAAGCTCATCGAGCTGGATGGTACGAAAACGAAAAGCAACCTTGGCGCAAATGCTATGCTGGGGGTGTCGTTGGCCGTAGCCAAAGCTGCTGCAGCTTATTTGGATATCCCTCTCTACCGATATATCGGTGGTTCGAATACCTATGTGCTGCCTGTGCCTATGATGAATATTATCAACGGAGGTTCTCACTCTGATGCTCCTATCGCATTTCAGGAGTTCATGATCCGCCCCGTGGGTGCATCATCTTTCCGTGAGGGTTTGCGTATGGGTGCCGAAGTTTTCCATGCACTGAAGAAGGTATTGCACGATCGCGGCCTTAGTACTGCTGTTGGAGACGAAGGCGGTTTTGCTCCTGCCCTGAATGGAACGGAGGATGCTATCGAATCCATCCTCAAGGCTGTGGAAGCTGCCGGATACGCACCCGGTAAGGATATTACCATCGCTATGGACTGCGCATCTTCCGAGTTCTTCAAGGATGGCGTTTACGACTATACCAAGTTTGAAGGTGAAAAGGGTAAAAAACGCTCTATCGATGAGCAGGTAGCTTATCTGACCGAATTGGTTGGCAAGTACCCCATCGACTCTATTGAAGACGGTATGAGCGAAAACGACTGGGAAGGCTGGAAGAAGCTCACGGCTGCCTTGGGTGATAAGGTTCAGCTTGTCGGCGACGACCTCTTCGTTACCAATGTGGAGTTCCTACGCCGTGGTATTGCAGAGAAGTGTGGCAACTCCATCCTTATCAAGGTAAACCAGATCGGTACGCTCACTGAGACGTTGAATGCTATCGAGATGGCACACCGACACGGCTTTACCAGCGTTACATCGCACCGCTCCGGAGAGACGGAAGACACCACGATCGCAGACATTGCTGTAGCAACCAACTCGGGACAGATCAAGACCGGTTCGCTCAGCCGTACCGACCGTATGGCTAAGTACAACCAACTGCTCCGCATCGAAGAGGAGTTAGGCCCTTGCGCTGTTTACGGCTACATGAAAGTGTAAGTTGCATAATATATAGTGGCACTGCTTGAGGAAAAGACAGTGCCGCTGTCTAACTAAATAAAAGCAGCCCCCGAAGTCGGATATCCGACTTCGGGGGCTGCTTGATTATATCACCGTCCTATTTAGTCGTCCCTTAAAATTCTTTTTAATCTCTGATATTCAGCAAATTAGTTTGCGAATATCTTTGCTAAATCTGCAAGTTTTCTTATCTTCATAG
>NZ_JQZY01000003.1:0-410 GCF_000765965.1 Porphyromonas sp. COT-052 OH4946 | reverse complement strand
CTGCCGGCATCGGGAGCCGGGCTCACATTCAAAGATGTACCCCAAGGCATCCACCCGGCGATCTGCGGCCATGCGCCATCATTGGAGCTAACCGGATTATCAGGCTTCGTGGGCAGGGGTTTTATCACATAGGTATCTTTGTCGAAATTCACATATCTGTACCTATAATGAGCCAAATTACCTCCGTTGGCAGCAGGCAGTATCTGAAATTTCTCGCTTAAAGTAATATTGAGCTCTATCTTGGCAACAGCACGCACAAGCTGAACATTATCCAAAAGATAATCGGTCGTAAAATCATGGGTTTTATTTCCGGACATCAAGAAAGGAGAGGCCATATTCAAAGACCATGGCTGTGAAATTGTCTTCTTTACATTCTGCAACCCATTTTCTGTGGTTATGACATCAAGTGC
>NZ_JQZY01000029.1:0-44567 GCF_000765965.1 Porphyromonas sp. COT-052 OH4946 | reverse complement strand
ATGAAGATAAGAAAACTTGCAGATTTAGCAAAGATATTCGCAAACTAATTTGCTGAATATCAGAGATTAAAAAGAATTTTAAGGGACGACTAAATAATGTCATACGGAGGAGGCTCTACTCCCTCAGGTATAAAAATGGCTTCGTACAAAAAGCTCTCCAACATACAATACTCATGAGGGAAGATTTTTCGAAAAGCTATATTACTTGACATTTACTTATAGTATATATGTTTGAACCTATGATAAGTGCTTGGCCACCAAAATATATAAAATATGGTTCTGGACCGTCTTGCTTTTTGGACAAGGTGCTCCTATAAGCGAGACAAGCTGTAAAAGACCGCTCAATATTATGTACAACACATTCTTCACGTTCTATTTGATTATTATCCACTTACCAGCCTTTATAGGGCCTTCGTGCCTGATAATCCGATTGCTTTACTAATAGACGGCGGTTAATTATTCCAATTGCTTGCGATAAATGGCATCCAGAGTTATGTGTTCTTTGTCTTTCCATTCATCCCATCCATTGGCACTTCGACCAAGACAAAACATGGCTGCAGTACTCGGACTGGAAAATGGTATATCCGATGTCACAATCAATGCAAGGCCTTTTTTCGTGGCATATTCACTTATCAGTTTTTCTCTTTTCTCCTTCCAATGAAAAGAAGGAGTACTTTTTTCGGCTATAATGCTTCCTTTCAACACAGTAAAACCGGACGAACTGTAAAATCCTTTGGCATCGCAGCCCCTACCTTTCGCATAAAAGAGATGCTCCTCTTTGGGCTTCGTGATCTCGAAGATGTTGCACCCAATGAAAGAAGCGAGAAACTTGATGTCCTCGAAAAACTCATCCATCGTATCCCTCTGATATTCCGGCAGGTTCGGTGCTTTGGGCACTTGCTTATTCTCGTTGAGGATAAAAGTGTTTGACTTCTTGGCTTCTGCAATGGCTTTGTGTTCCAGATATTGCACATCGACCTTCGTCATATCGGCATCCTTCGAAACAAAAATAAGAGCCTTCTGCCAAAATGATTTTTTGTTCTCATGGTCTTTTACGCGCTCTCTGAAGTTTTCCGTCTCTCCTATATAGGCCTGCGGTTTGGTAGTTTCGTCTTCGCCTATCAGTATATAGAATGCCGGTTTATGCAGCTTCTCTTGTTCGTTCAGGTAAGAGAGGTCGGAACGTGGCACCACGTACATCTGACAAATCTTATTGCTGATAAATGCGTATTGAGTTCCTTTCGGATCGCCATCGACCAAATATGTCGTTACAGTTTTCCCCATTAACTTCTTATTAAATCTTACTATTTGAGAAACAAATATATGAAATACAGAAGCACGCATTGCTAAGAAATTCTCGAATTTACTTCACTGCTATAATCTTCTTACACCGGCGAGAGGGCAATCGCGCTTAGCGAGTTGACAAAGAAAAGAGGCCGACGTTCGAATAATAGACATCGAACGTCGGCCTCTTTGTTTTTCCTTGAGGAAACGAAATCAGAGCAAATCGCTGGCCAATTCGCTCAGCTCGCTTCGTTCTCCCTTGATCAGATTGACATGGGCAAAGAGCGGTTGCCCTTTCATCCTTTCGATCATATAGGCCAATCCGTTGCTTTGGGCATCGAGGTATGGTGAGTCGATCTGCTCGATGTCGCCCGTAAAAATCAGTTTGCTACCTTCTCCGGCACGGGTGATAATCGTCTTGATCTCGTGGGGCGTCAGGTTTTGAGCTTCATCGACGATAAATATCGTATCCGACACGCTACGTCCTCTGATGTATGCCAGTGCCTCGATAACGAGTTTTTCGGTTTTCTGCATTTCGTCCAACCTGCGGAGTTCGCTGCTGTTCTGAGCAAACTGTCCTTTGATTACATTCAGATTGTCGAAGAGAGGTTGCATGTACGGTGCCACCTTGGCTTTCTCATCGCCCGGCAGGAAGCCCAAGTCCTTATTGGCCAATGAGACGATGGGGCGTGCCAGCAGGATTTGTTTGTAGGACTGCTCCTGACTGAGAGCCGCTGCCAAGGCCAACAACGTCTTGCCCGTACCGGCTTTCCCCGTCAGCCCGATCAGCTTCACGTCCGGATCTGTGAGCATGTGCATAGCAAAGGTCTGCTCGGCATTGCGCGGTTGGATCCCGAAATAGTGTCCTTTCTCTACCCGTACGATCTTACCGGTGAAGGGATTATAACGAGCCAATACGCTGTTGCGTTCGCTCTTCATCACGAAGCAATCGTTAGGATCGATCTTCGAACCCAATTCCCATTCGTCTATGTCGATGCCGTCTTTGGAGGCATAGATACGATCGATCAGGTCGCCATCGACACCTTCGTACTCGGGCTCTGCATTTTCGAAAAGGTCTACTCGAGTCACTTTGTCATTGATGTAATCCTCTACGAGCATTCCGAGGGAACGCGCTTTCATCCGTAGATTTACATCTTTGGTGACGAGGATAGTCTTGATATTCGGCTGCTCATCGGCCAGAGTCATAGCAATGGACAGGATGCGATGGTCGGCTTTATTTTCGCCGAATGCTTCTTTTACTTTATTATGATACTGGCCATTGATCTTGACAAAGATTCTCCCCAGACCGTCTCCCAGGGAAGCACCTTTTTTGAACAGGTCCTGATCGGATATTTCATCCAGACGGCGCACAAAGGCTCTTGCGTTGAAGTTGATTTGTTCGCTTCCTTTTTTGAACTTATCCAACTCTTCGAGCGATACGATAGGAATATAGATGTCGTTTTCTTCGAATTTTTCTATGCATTCATAATCGTGCAAGATCACATTGGTGTCCAGCACGAAATTCTTTTTTTTCCCTTTAGTAGCCATAGTAGTGCATTTTTATGATTTAAGTCTTTCTGAAAAATCTTTCGAAAGGTAAGCTTTTTCCCCGACCATACAACCGATCTCTTCTTTTTTTGTTATATACATAGTGAATAAAAACACCTCAAAAAAGGAATCTCAAACTTCAAAAATAAAACAGGATGAAATCGGACATTCAGATTGCACGCGAGATCGAACTGCAAAAAATCGAACAGATCGCAGAGTCTATTGACCTGCCTGTCGAGCAATTAGAGCCATACGGACGATACATAGCCAAAGTGCCGCTAAGTTGTATCGATGAAGAGAAAGTAAAAAAGGGAAATCTGATTCTCGTGACAGCCATTACGCCGAACAAGGCCGGTGTGGGAAAAACCACTGTCTCCATCGGATTGGCCTTGGGTCTCAACCATATCGGTAAGAAGGCTATCGTAGCCTTGCGTGAGCCTTCGCTCGGTCCATGCTTCGGTATGAAGGGGGGGGCTGCCGGTGGTGGCTACGCACAAGTGTTGCCCATGGAGAACATCAACCTCCACTTCACAGGTGATTTCCATGCCGTCACTTCGGCTCACAACATGATTACCGCCCTTCTGGAGAACTATATCTATCAGAACCGCAATACCTGCGATGGACTTTCGGAAGTACTTTGGAAGCGTGTATTGGACGTTAACGACCGCTCTTTGCGCAATGCCGTTACGGGATTGGGTACCATCTCGGACGGAATACCTCGTCAGACAGGTTTCGACATCACGCCGGCTTCCGAGATCATGGCTATCCTCTGTCTGGCCAAAGACTTTGAAGACCTCCGCAGCCGTCTTGAGAATATTCTTCTCGGCTATACCAAAGACGGTGCACCCTTTACGGTTAAGGATCTCGGCATAGCCGGATCGATTGCCGTCTTGCTCAAAGATGCCGTAAAGCCCAATCTTGTACAAACCACAGAGCATACGCCGGCGTTTGTACACGGTGGTCCTTTTGCTAATATCGCCCACGGCTGTAACTCCATTTTGGCCACTAAGATGGCGCTCTCTTTCGGTGAGTATGCCGTTACGGAGGCCGGTTTCGGTGCCGATCTGGGAGCAGAGAAGTTCCTCGACATCAAATGTCGTGAATTGGGTGTAGCACCCAAGCTGACGGTTCTGGTAGCCACTCTGCGTGCCCTCAAGTTGCACGGAGGTGTTGCCGAAACGGAAATCAAAGCGCCCAATGCCGAAGCCCTCAGAAGAGGTCTGGCCAATCTGGATCGCCACATATACAATCTGAAAAAATTCGGTCAGCAGGTAGTCGTTGCCTTCAACCGTTTCGACACCGATGAGGAAGAAGAAATCAGCATCGTTCGCGAGCATTGTGCGGCACAGGGTGTAGGCTTTGCTGTAAACAGCGCTTTCGCTGAAGGAGGAAAGGGTGCGGAAGAACTGGCAAAACTGGTCGTAGAGACAGTAGAAAACAATCCGTCCAAGCCTCTCAACTACGCTTATGAGCCGCAGAACCCCGTGAAAGTAAAGATCGAAAAGATTGCCAAGGAAATCTACAGCGCAGGAGGTGTGGTGTATAGCTCCAAAGCAGAGAGCAAACTGAAGAAGGTGGCTATGCAGTCATTGGATCATCTTCCTGTTTGTATTGCCAAGACACAGTACTCTTTCTCATCCGACCCCAAAGCCAAGGGTGATGTAAGAGGATTCGAGCTAAAAGTTTCCGACATCGTTATCAATCGCGGAGCAGGTATGCTCGTCGTTATCATCGGAGAGATCATGCGTATGCCCGGACTTCCCAAAGAGCCGCAAGCAGTACATATAGATATAGTAGACGGTTTCATCGAGGGTCTTAGCTGATACCCTTCCGATAGACCCTCCCACGAAAAATTTAGAGGGGCTGTGTCAAAATGAATTTTGGCGCAGCCCCCATTACATTTATATATCTTGCCTAAAGCCCTCCCCATATCGAGGGATTAGTAATGATGTTCGCGAGAATATTAAGTCCCAAGTCTTTGCCAAAACTTTTTAGCTTTTCGACAATCCCTTGTTTCCTTTCCGCTTCGGGTAGCTCTTTAGATTCTTCCAGATAGGCTTTGAGTTCCTTTCTCTGCTTACCCGTTAGCTCATCATCAATTGCTGAAATAAATAAGTCAAACGCAAGTTTTTGCTCTTGGCTTTGTTGCTGTGAGTTGCTGTTGTTATTGTTTACATGAACATTAACAGAGTTTTTATTAGAATTCGTATTTGAGGAATTCGAGTTGATTTTAATGATACTTGGGATACTCTTATACCCTTGCAATACGCCGATTATTTCTTGAAAATCCTCAGGATATTTTTCTCCCTCCTCAAATTGTTTTATAGCTTTTTCAAAGTCGTTATGACTGATATCATTCTGAAAATTCCCAGCAAGAAATCGTTTACAGGTATTTTTCCAAGAACTATACGATTCTTGATGTTCATCCGATGACCATTCGTACCAGCTGAATCCTCCAACCCCTTACACGTTGCGTGGGGCTGGCTTAAGTTCTTTTCCTTGTTGAATCAGTTCATCTAAAGTAATAGTACTCATAAGTTGTAGTTATTAATGTTAGTTATTTTCCAATGCAGAAGTGGGCGAAGATGTAGTGGAGGGTGTCGTCGCTGGTGATTTCGCGGCCGGTGATTTCGCCGATTGAGGTAATGGCGTGCCTGAGGTCGAGCGTGAGCAAGTCAGTCGAAAGACCCAAATCGAAGCCCGAACGCATCCGCTGAAGTGCATCATAGGCCTCACGCAGGAGCTGATGATGGCGAGCATTGCTCACAATGAGGTCGGCTTCGTTCGCCCCAGAGCTGTCCATGACGCGAGTGAGTTCGCCTTTGAGTTCGTCAATCCCCTTAGCCTCACGAGCCGAAATAAATATCGGAGTCGTGGATGTTGAAAGCTTCGTTTGCAGAGCCTCGCTGAGCCCGATTCGGTCGGTCTCGGTGAGGCTTTCGCTTTTATTGGCGAGTAGAATGACCGTTCGCTCCTCCCTTTCGACCCAAATGCTCTTGATGTAGTCCAGCTGATTAGCCTCGCCGATGCGCGTGCCGTCCACCACGGCAAGGATAATATCCGCCTCTTTGATTTTGCTTCGGCTACGCTCAATGCCGAGGTTCTCAATGGTGTCTTCGGTCTCTCTGAGGCCTGCCGTATCGACGAAGCGGAAGAGGTAGCCTCCGATGTGCATCGTGTCCTCGATCGTGTCGCGCGTGGTGCCGTGGATATCGCTCACAATCGCACGCTCTTCGCCGAGCAAGGTATTGAGCAGGGTACTCTTGCCAACATTAGTCGTGCCAACAATTGCCACGGGGATGCCACGCTTGACGGCATTACCAAGGCGATAGCTGTCAATGAGTTTTTGGAGTTTAAGTTCGATGTGGTCACAAAGTGCAAGGAGCTCGGTACGGTCGGCAAACTCTACATCTTCCTCGGGGAAATCAAGTTCTAGCTCCATAAGCCCTGTTAGTCGTAGGAGTTCCTCTCGCAGAGCATTCAGCTCCTCGCTATATCCGCCACGCAGTTGCTTCATCGCCATTTGGTGCTGCGCCTTGCTTTCGCTGGCGATGATGTCTGCTACCGCCTCGGCACTGCTCAGATCCATTCGCCCATTGAGGTAGGCACGGCGAGAGTATTCGCCCGGCTCAGCCATGCGACAACCCTCTGCCATCAGCACCTCCAGCAAGCGACGGCGGATATAAACCGAGCCGTGGCAGGCAAGCTCTATGGTGTCTTCGCCTGTAAAGGAGTGGGGAGCGTGGAAGTAGGTCAGAATGAGTTCGTCGATGAGTTCGCCCTCGTGCCACACTTCGCCATAATAGGCATGGCGTGGGCGAATGCTCTCGGGACTTAATGCCTTACCCTTTGGACTAAAAAGCCGAAGTGCAATGGACAGAGCCTCCGCACCCGAAACTCGAATTACAGCAATACCGCCTACACCTGAGGCAGTAGCAACAGCACAGATGGTATCCTTATTAAAGGAATGGAGAATAGACATATTGGATGTCAGGATTGAATGAGATCGATTACAAAGATAGGTGGAATCTGCAGACCCAGGGATTCGAATCGGTTCGCTTTCTGAGACTGAATATTTTCTTACTTTTGTCATCATGATGAAGCTCTCTATTCGGAAATTGAATGTTGCTATGGGGAGAGCCGATTGCTTGAATAGAACTACTTGGAAAATAAACTTTTACATTCATTGAATATGCACATTGAAGGCTTTTATATCTCGCATCCTTCCGGACAATCTTGTCGTGTACATTCCATTCCTGTACACTCTGTCTCGGTATTCGGACAAATAGCATATATCCCTATGACGAATAGCCTGGAATAAGCCCTCTGATACGTCTTCAAAGGGGAAAGGCACGCGCACGGTTCGACCACGAATCGTACGCGTGCCTCTTTTATTTCAGCTCTCTGAAAGGTCTTTTTCAGTCTGCTATTTATATAGAAATGACTTTCGATCTATATATAAATGGAAAACGATTTATATACAAATGGAAAACGATCTATATATTTATTGCAAACGATTTTTATATAGATCGTTATCTGCTCTTACGAAAAGCATGTTTTGAGCGTAAAAAATTCGTCCCCTCTGTTTTTTGACTTCATAATCCATTTCCATTTAGGTGCTTATTTAGAATCATTCCAAACTCATCTTCGTTGTTGAAAACTTTTTTGGCGCGTATTTTTTGGGGGATAAGCCAAAAGCATTTATAATACTTTTCGGTAAAGGCAACAAGATAAAAGGAACTTGATGTGGAATATCGTATGAGCTGAATCTTTGGCTTTTTTGACATGGATAAAGCGCTCTTTTGCTATCTTTACGGCATCATTATGGCTGACAAGCTATTGATTTCGGAAGAAGAGTTGCTGGAAGAGCTGAGAGATCCGGCAAGGCGGCGTACGGCCTTCGAAAAGGTGGTACGCCTCTACAACCGTAAACTCTACTGGCAAATCCGTCGGATGGTGCTCAGTCATGACGACACGGACGACTTGCTCCAAAATACTTTTATGAAGGCATGGAGTGCATTGGACGGATTTCGGGGGGAAGCCAAACTCTCTACGTGGCTCTATCGGATAGCCATGTACGAATCGCTCAATTTCCTGAAGAAGAAAAAGATCGAAGACGACATGAATATATCGATCACGGACGAAAACTCCTATCTGCTGGACAACCTTACGGGGGATGTCTATTTCGATGGGGATGAGGCCGAGATCGCTTTCCAAAAGGCTATATTGGAATTGCCCGACAAGCAGCGCTTGGTGTTCAACCTTCGCTATTACGACGAAATGCCCTACGAAAAAATGGCCGAGATCACCGGCACCTCGGAAGGAGCACTCAAGGCTTCGTACCACCATGCAGTCAAGAAGTTGGAGCGTTTTTTGTTGCCTGATGATTAAACCCGCCCTAATAAGAAGTCTCTATAATCGTAACTAACTAAGCTCGCATGAAACAGTTCGACCCCGATGTGAATATCCGACCGAAAGAGGATAGTGCACGACACTACTCTGTGCCGGATGACTACTTTTCCTCTTTTACGGACAAGCTCATGGCTCAGATCCCTGCTGTAGAAGCAGAGAGTGATGAGATGGTGCATTCTGTAGCATTGTGGCATAAACTACGCCCATTGCTTTATTTGGCGGCATCATTCCTGCTGATGATCGGGATGTTCAAGGCTTTCAGCCTTTTCGGAGAAAGTGGGGATACCGGTAAAGCGACCTCCACATCGGCCGGACTTGTGGCATTGGACCATGGTGATGCCAGATGGAACGAGGACACCGATTATAGGGATTTCCTCCATGACAACTGTGCTGAGACAGTGTCGGACGAATGGGTACTAACGGATTTCAGCGAATGATCGGACGACACTCGCACCCCATCTAAATCGGTATGAAGCGAATCTTCTCTCTTACTATTATATTGGCAGCCATGCTGCCAACCCTCTTGCAGGCTGCTATGCCTCCCTACTCTTTGGCCACCAAATATCAGGAATGTGAACAACAGGGAAGAAAGAAGGAGTTCATGAATCAGCGTAATTCCTTTTTCATTCTTGAGTTGGAGCTGACACGGGAAGAGGCGGATGCTTTCCTCCCACTATACAACGAACTGGACACGAAGCGTTACGACCTATGGAAAGATGTTCGGCAGAAGCGAGCTCTGATGGAAAGAAAACCCGAATTGACCGATAGCGACATGGAGCTGATCATCAATAAGAGCTTGGACAATAAAATAGCTGAGGCACGGCTGGAGAAGGAGTACTACTACAAATTCAAACGTGTGCTGCCGATGCGCAAAGTGATGGCATTGAGAGCCGCAGAGAGGAAATTTGCCCGTCTGTTTCTACAGAGCAGTTACGAGTGACCCCCTTTTATGCTACTTTTGGTGGCGTTTAACAAGATAATTTTGGTAAAATGAGTATTTCAGCAAATAAATTTGTGATCTGCAGCTATGACTTATACGTAGGATCTGCAGAAGAAAAAGAGTTGATGGAGCAAGCTACGGCAGAGCAACCACTGCGTTATATACACGGTATGGGTATGATGTTGCCTGAGTTTGAAAAGAATTTGTTCGGACTGAATGTCGGTGACAGGTTCGACTTCGAACTTAAGAGCGAAGATGCCTACGGGGCACGTCAGGAGGATGCCGTACTGGAGCTGCCCAAAGATATTTTCAAGGACGAGGAAGGCCGATTCGACTCTTCCATCGTATACGAAGGCAACACCGTGCCGATGCGCGATGCCGAAGGCAACACCCTGCAAGGCTCCGTACTGGAAGTTCGGGACGATGTAGTGGTAATGGACTTCAACCATCCTTTAGCCGGTGAGAATCTTCATTTTGTAGGAGAAATCATCGAAGAGCGCGAAGCAACAGCAGAAGAGATCGAGCAGTTCTTTGGAGGCCAGTCCGGCTGCGGTTGCGGTTGTAGCTGCGAAAGAGAATCATCGTCAGATGGTTGCGACTGCGGCAGCGGTTGTGGCTGTCACTGATCGGAACGAATAATAAACAGAGAAAAGCTCCAAACCGTTGTCTCTAAAAAAGCAATGGCTTGGAGCTTTTTAATTTCTCTGCATCTCCTCTTTGTCAGAAACACTGTCTGAAGCAGAGAATATTGCAAACACAAACACGGCTGTTATACATCGTTATGAATACAATAGGCAAGCTATTCCGGCTGACTACATTCGGCGAATCCCACGGCAAGGCTATCGGGGGTATCATTGACGGCTGTCCGGCAGGGCTTTTCGTGGATACGGAAGCTATCGAGCAAGAGTTGCTTCGTCGCCGTCCCGGGCAGTCGTCTTATACCTCTCCCCGACAAGAGAGCGATATGGTACAGTTCGTCTCCGGCCTATTTCGGGGAAGAACCACCGGTGCTCCCATTGCATTTATAATAGATAATAAAGATGTACGTTCTGCCGACTACGACAATCTCAGCACCATCTTTCGTCCGGGACACGCTGACTATACATATTTCCATAAATACGGTATCCGAGATCCCCGTGGTGGAGGACGTTCTTCCGCACGCGAGACTGCTATCCGCGTAGTGGCAGGAGCCGTTGCCAAACAACTACTTGCTCCATTGGGAATCCGGTGTACAGCCTACACGTCACAAATCGGCTCCGTCCGCCTACCTCAGGAAAAGGCCAAGAATTATAGCCTTGAAGAAGTAGAGTCCTCCCCCATTCGTTGCCCTGCCCCCGATGTTTCCAGACAGATGGGAGCTGTAATAGAAACAGCCAAGGACGAATCCGACAGTGTGGGAGGCATAGTCGATTGCCATATAAGTGGCGTTCCGGCCGGTTGGGGTGAACCTCTTTACGGCAAACTCCATGCTGCCCTTGGAGCTGCCATGCTAAGCATCAATGCAGCCAAAGGATTTGAGATCGGAGATGGATTTGCCTTGGCCTCCATGCGTGGCTCCGAAGCCAATGATCAGATGGTCGGCGGAGAAGAGGGAGGCGTTTCGTTTCTGTCCAATCATTCGGGAGGTATTAGCGGAGGGATCAGCACCGGTCAGGATATTCATTTTCGTATAGCATTCAAGCCTACCCCGACTATTGGCCGAGAGCAACATACTGTCAATCAACAGGGCGAAAGCATATTGCTTTCTGCAAAAGGACGGCACGATCCTTGCGTGGTGCCGCGTGCGGTTCCTGTGGTGGAGGCTATGGCTTGGCTGACACTGGCGGATGCCTATCTGGCTTCCGGATTGAGTCGTAGCCAATGAGGCTGTACGGGTACCTTATTCTTTGTTTCATCCGAATGCCTTACCTTTGGTGAGATTCTTTTACGGCGGTACGTTTGTAAATAGAAGCCCTGAAATCATAGAAGCATAAAATCAATAATCACAATCATAACTTTTGCTCATCTTTATGAAAAGAAAATTCGGTTTTCTCTGTGCTGTGCTATTGGGAATCGTTGTAGCGACTCCTAAGGCAGACGCATGTACTAATCTTATCGTAGCCAAAGGAGCTTCGACGGACGGTTCGGTAATCATCAGCTATTCGGCAGATTCACATACACTCTATGGTGAGCTGTACCACTGGGCTGCTCGTGACTGGGCCAAAGGAACGATGCGCCAAATCGTCGAATGGGACACGAACAAACCTCTTGGATTCATTCCGGAAGTAGCGCATACCTATAATGTGATCGGCAATGTGAACGAACATCAAGTAGCTATTGCGGAGACGACATGGGGCGGACGTCCCGAATTGGCTGAAAGCGATGGTATCATGGACTACGGTAGCCTGATCTATGTGGCTCTCCAGCGTTCTAAAACAGCTCGTGAGGCCATAGACGTTATGACCAATTTGGTAAAAGAATTTGGCTATCACAGCAGTGGCGAAAGTTTTAGCATTGCCGATAAGAACGAAGTCTGGATTCTGGAAATGATCGGCAAGGGCAAGGGGCGCAAAGGAGCCGTGTGGGTAGCTGTACGCATTCCCGACAATGCCATCAGTGCACATGCCAATCAGGCTCGTATCCAACAAATCGATTTCAAGAGCAAAGATTATCTCTACTCTCCGGATGTAGTTTCATTCGCTCGCGAAATGGGCTTCTTCAAAGGAGCTGACAAGGACTTCAGTTTCCAGGAAGCATACAACCCCTATACCGAAGGAGGTCTTCGCGGTTGTGAAGCACGCGTATGGGCATTCTTCAATAAGTTCAATTCGCGTATGGGCAAGTACGAAGCATTCATCAGGAATCAAAGCAAGGATAAGATGCCTCTCTACATTGTCCCCGATCGCAAACTCTCTGTAGCCGATGTGCGTGATATGATGCGCGATCACTATGAAGGCACTTCACTGTGTATGACGAACGATCCGGGTGCCGGCCCCTACAAAGTGCCTTACCGTTGGCGTCCGATGAGCTTCGAAGTAGATGGCAAAGAGTACGTCAATGAGCGTGCAATTGCCACCCAGCAGACTGGCTTTGTGTTTGTTGCTCAGCTGCGTAACTGGCTTCCCGACGCAATCGGTGGTGTCAATTGGTTTGGTGTGGACGATGCCGATATGGCTGTTATGACCCCTATCTATTGTTCTACTACGCGTGTGCCGGAGTGCTTCCGCCAAGGCAATGGCGATATGATGCACTTCTCTTGGACTTCGGCTTTCTGGATCCATAACTGGGTGGCCAACATGGCATATCATCGCTATGATCAGATGATAGCAGACATTCGACCTGTACAACGAGAGCTTGAAGGCGGCTGCGATCGCATGCTTCCTATTATTGACAAGCAAGCCCAAGAACTATATGCTCAGGATCCGGCCAAAGCCGTGGCTTTCCTGACCAATTACAGTAACGAAGAAGCAGAGAAGGCGACAGCGCGCTGGAAGCGTCTTGGCGAATATCTGATGGTAAAATATATGGATGGCAACCGCAAGAAAGAGGAGAACGGCCGATTCAAGACGAATGGATACGGGTTCAGTGCCATGCCTGATTTCCCCGGCTACAGTCAGGAGTACTACCGACAGATAGCAACATCCGAGGCAGCAGAACGCCTAATCAAGAAAGAGAAAGAACAACATTAAGTTGGTTTATTCCCTATCTTTGTCCCCGAAAAAGAAAACGGATGAGACCGATTAAGGTCGGTCTCGTCTTTTTGGCTCTGTAGTTCAACGGATAGAATAGTGGTTTCCTAAACCATAGATTCGGGTTCGATTCCCGACGGAGCTACACCTCTTTTTTTGATGTCCAAATCTTTTTACGAATTCGGACATCCTTTTATAATATATTTACAAAACAGACATTTCCGTTTACTTATTCACTGCAGAACCTTGCTCTGAAAAAGAATTATATATAGCTGTTTTCTTATCTTTGTTCCAAGAATTATATGATAATAACTAACGATGAAATTTTTTCGATCATTGATTGTAAATCTTCTTCGATCTTTCAAAGATTCGTACGCTAGCAGAAAGGTTGTTTTTATATTTGATCTTCTCATCTCATGTATAGCATCTGCTATTAGCTTTTTTTGTGTCTATTTCTTTCTTAACAAGAGCATAGAACAAAGGGCTATTCTTTTTTTACTCTATTTGGCTACCGCATTTTTTGCCAGTATTCTTTTCTCGCTTTTGTTTGGTCTCTACCGTGGGATTATCCGCCACAGTACATTTCGAGAGATTAGCAAAGTCTTTTATTTCAGTATCTGTAAAGGAACTATCCTATTTTTAGTCGGTTGTGCTTTCTTTTCCATTCCTTTAGTCTTTTTCGTCACACTGATAGACATCTTGTTTACGTTGTTTTTGCTATTAGCCTTTAGGACAACCGTGGTCTATGTGTATCATATACTCAACAGGACCAAAGCAGTCCATGGAAAAGCTTTGGTAGTCGGCATGGACAGTAGTAGTGTAGCTTTGGCATATCAAATCACCAATGCTTCGGTGCGACAATGGGATATACAAGGTTTTATCGTACGTGATCCGAATCTCAGGAAAATGAGGCTTAATGGCCTTCCGATTTTTGATTTTAATACAGTTGATCGGTTTGCAAAAATCATTTCCACTCAGGGTGTAAAGACATTGCTTTTTACAAATGAGGATGTTTTTGACCAGTACAGGGATATTGTTACCGAGTGTATCGCAAGACGTATAAAACTTTTTATTTGTCAGAAGCCGATAGAACAAGCAGACCCCAAAGGACGCCGCATGATGCGCGAAATCCAGGTGGAAGATCTTTTGGGGCGCACCCCGATATTCCTCAATATGGAGTCAATCGGACATGAACTAAAAGAAAAAAGTATCATGGTCACGGGTGCAGCGGGTTCGATCGGCAGCGAGATTGTGCGACAGCTTGCAAAACTCCATGTTAAGCATATCATCCTTTTTGATATGGGGGAGTCGCCATTACATGAAATACGTCTTGAATTAGAGAGAGACTATCCGAATCAGAAAATAGCTCCGGTTATCGGTGATGTTCGTTGCGTTTCCAGATTGGATTATGTATTGCAGCAATTTCAGCCCGAAATCATTTTTCATGCTGCAGCATACAAACATGTTCCCTTGATGGAGGAAAATCCATGTGAGGCCGTCTTGGACAATTTGATTGGTACCACATTGATAGCTCGCAAAGCTATTGAGTACGGAGTACAGCGCATGGTGATGGTATCGACAGATAAGGCCGTGAATCCGACCAATGTAATGGGAGCAACGAAACGAGCAGCCGAAATGGTCGTCCAATCTTTAGACCAAGCGATAAAGGATGGCTGCATCCAGGGGCATACACGGTTTGTCACCACTCGCTTTGGGAATGTACTCGGATCCAATGGGTCAGTGATCCCATTTTTCAGGAAACAAATAGCAGCAGGAGGGCCGGTAACGGTCACGCATCCGGATATCATCCGCTACTTCATGACTATTCCTGAGGCTTGTCAGTTAGTCTTGGAAGCCGGTTCCATGAGCGAAGGTGGAGAGATATTCGTGTTCGATATGGGCGAGCCGGTCAAAATTTATGATTTGGCCAAGCGTATGATTACGTTGGCCGGATATGAACCTGATAGGGATATTGAAATCGTCTTTTCCGGCTTACGGCCGGGAGAGAAGCTGTACGAAGAGTTGCTGAATAACAAGGAAAATACCAAACCTACCATCCACCCCAAGATTCAGATCGCGGAAACTCGTAAGGTAGACATAGAACTGATAGAAAGACTCCTCCCTCTTTTGGAGCAAAAGGCCAAAGACGTTGATATGACAGGAACAGTACGATTACTCAAAGAGATGGTGCCCGAATTTGTTAGCAAAAACTCTATTTACGAGGAGTTGGACAATGAGCGGACAGCTGTTTGAGCCTAACCGTTCTATCGCCATTGTTTAATGGAGGTCATTTTCTAAACAAAAAGCCATTCACCCAACGCACTCATGCCCTCGTCTCGTATAATAAAACAATATCTTTTGCTGATTCTTTTGGCCATTCTTGGGCAGAGCCTTTCTGCACAAGACAAGGGTGCGATAGGTATTATCAAGAAGGCTGAAAGGCAGACAAAAAGTCGTATCGGCGTGGAGATACGTCGCTGCCGGGACGATAGCCTTTTCGTATCCAATCGCGGAAACGAACAGTTTTGTCCGGCTTCTCTGGTCAAGCTCGTAACCTCTGCATCCATTTTGCGCCTGAAGGGACTCGAAATGCCATTTTATACCAAAGTAGGAATTGATGGCAAAATTCGAAAAGGGATTCTGGATGGTAACCTCATCATTAAAGGAGGAGGCGATCCTTCTCTTGCATCCAACTATTTACCGACTGACTCCGGTCGATTTGCCTATGCTCTGGTCGATGCCATGAAGCAATGGGGTATAAAAGAAATAACAGGGGATATTATCATCGATGCATCAGCTTTTGACCGTGAGGGAGTCAATGAGAGCTGGCTTGATGAGGACAAGGGCAACTATTTCGGAGCCGGCGTCTATGGATTTAACATCAATGATAACAGAATAGACATCATCCTTGCTACAGGCAAAGCAGGTTCGGAAGCTCGTATTTTGAGAATAGAGCCTCCTCATCCGGAAGTCCGGTGGGAAAACAGAATCAAGGTGATCCGCCGAGGGAAGGATACGGCCGGATGCTATGGCGAAGGGCTGAATCTCAAGCGAACACTTACGGGGGTACTTCCGACAAATATTGCTTCCTATCGTCTCAAGACGGATTTACCCGACCCTGCTCTATACGGAGCAGCATGGGCCAAAGGCCTATTATCGGCTGCGGGTACTTTGTGCCAAGGAGAGAGCCGCGCTTCGTACCAAGCTGTACCGATCACTCAAGAATTATTAATCTATGAATCCCTTCCATTGGATTCATTGGTGCGAGTAATGAATTTTCGTAGTCTGAACCATTTTGCAGAGGCTTTTGTGAAACAATTAGCTCCCCTTGCATCGAAAAACCATCGGGGCAATACTACAGAGCGAGGTTTGTCCGTTGTCCAAAACTATTGGGCTTCCCAAACAGGATTGCAGCATACGGACATTTCTCTCTCGGATGGATCCGGTCTCTCCCGTAGAAACCACTTTAGCCCGAATGCGCTCAGCCAAATACTGATCGATATGATCAGTCGTGGCGATCTTGTTACCGCTTCGTTCATGAACAGCCTACCTCTTGCCGGAAGAGAGGGTACAGTGAAGAGCTTCATGAAGGACGAAGCAATAGAGGCATACCTCAAGAGTGGTAGTATGCGGGGTATTTTAGGTTATGCCGGCTATGTGCGATTCCAAGGGGAATGGTACAGTGTTGTTTTGATTGGCAATGATTTTTCTTCTTCCACACCTGTTCGTCGTGCATTTTCGGATTTCCTTCTCTCTTTCTTCTCTTCCGCTGCCTCTACTAAGGAAGCCCGACCAAGGGAGAAATAAACAACACCTTATTTCTTCTTAATTCCTATTGCCTGATCTCATGCCAATTTTATGTGGGAATGATTGCCGGTAACAAGCATATATAGCTCTCTATAGGTATTCCATTCGCTTTTTTCTTGTATCTCGATACTACTTCCCTCGAATACTTATTGCCCAAAATTTCTTTGCAATCCCTTTAATACATTAGAAAACCAACGAGTTAATTCCATAGGATAGAAACGCGAGAAAAAATTCATATACCTATATGTTGGTACATCCAGTTTTCTTTCTACCTTTGTTTCAGAAAAGCGATACGATAAACAAGATTTGTCTTACCATAAAACTATTACAAAACTATGGCTTACGTTATTAATGACAGTTGTGTAGCATGCGGATCATGCATTGATGAATGTCCGGTATCAGCTATCTCTGAAGGTAGCATCTATAAAATCGATGCAGACACATGTATTGATTGTGGCACTTGTGCTGCAGCATGCCCTTCTGAAGCTATCCATCCTGCCGAATAATTTCAGGTTAGGTTAGAAACAGAGACAGATACGGCCGCTCTTTCATATGAAGGGGTGGCCTTTTTGTATGTATAGATATGCTGAAAACGATCAAGTCGGCAGATTCATGGAAGACAGGGGTAAATCCTTAATCGGTCATAGCCCAAAACGGTGTCGAGCCAAGATGGAATTAACCGCCTCAGTGGCTACCAACATTTTTCAGTACACGTCATGCTGACGTGTACTGAAAAAAGTTGACAGTTGGCGGGATGCAACCAGTATCCATTATGGGCAAACATTTAAGCAACTTTGAACGCCTTGCCATCCTAGAGGNTGACGTGTACTGAAAAAAGTTGACAGTTGGCGGGATGCAACCAGTATCCATTATGGGCAAACATTTAAGCAACTTTGAACGCCTTGCCATCCTAGAGGATTACCTCTCCGGGGCACAGAGCCAAGGTGCCATTGGAAGGAAATATGGCATCAGTCGTGGTCTTATTCCTCAATGGCTTCGTAAATTTGGACTCGAAGATAAAGTTCATCCGGTCCCAATGAAAGCGTCCCAATCCCCCCAGAGTGAGCTGACACTCAATGAAAAAGAAGAGTTAGAGCAACTACGTAAAGAGAATCGTATCCTCAAGAGTCGTCTCAAGCGAGAAGAACTAGGTCATCAAGCCTACAAGCTACTTGTTGAGTTGGCAGAAGAAACCTACGGCATCCGGATACGAAAAAACTCCGAAGCCAAGTAGTTCACCGTTTATCAGAGCCGGAGCGTAGCCATCCCATTGCTCGGCTCTGCGAACTGCTTGGCTTCAGCCGTCAGGCCTTTTATAAACGTCATCTCAACGATTTAGCTAGGCACGAGGAAGATGTTCTGTGCAGTGAGCCTAAGTTTGTGCCTCAAAGGCCGGGGGAACTCCTCGTAGCAGACATCACCTACGTGGCTTACCAAGATGGGTTTGCCTATCTCTCCCTACTGACCGATGCCTATAGTCGCTGTATCGTAGGGTATTGCTTACATCCGACCCTGGAAGTTGAAGGCTGTTTGAATGCTCTGCATCAAGCCTTTGCTTTCTACGATCAACATCAAATTGATACGACCAATATGATTCATCATAGCGACCGAGGCATTCAGTATGCCGGTAAGAGTTACACCGATCTGTTGCATGGGCGAGGCTGGCGCATCAGTATGACTCAGACGGGAGATCCTCTGCATAATGCATTGGCCGAGCGGATGAACAATACGCTCAAGAACTCATGGCACATCTCCTCTTGGAAACAATCTTTTGATCAAGCACTCCTTTCTGTAGACCGAGCCGTGCGCATGTACAACGAGGCGCGTCCACATCAAGCTCTAAGGGCGAAAACGCCTATGCAAGTCATTGCACCGGAGTCTGAAAATCCCTTACTGGCAAGGATCGAACATTGGCCGGAGATTGCCCCCGAGCTATACCGAAGAATGAATGTCAGACAAAAAGCTAACTTTGCTCGTGTCAACCGAAATTAGACCTAAGGGTAAGGGCTGTCAACCTAAAGTAGAATTATAGAAAGAACCGGTAAACCAATTGTAGAACNGGGTAAGGGCTGTCAACCTAAAGTAGAATTATAGAAAGAACCGGTAAACCAATTGTAGAACGATCCCGCCCAACTGTCAACTTTTTTCAGTACACGTCATGCTCTTTTAACGCATGTCAAAACTACTAGTGGTTTCGAGCAAAACTACTAGTAGTTTTGGAAGAATCTACTAGTAGTTTCAGCGAAATTTACTAGTAGTTTTTGAAAGAAGCTATGGAAGCTCCGAGAGGAAGGTATAATCGCCCGTCCTATTTCATCCTCTTTGAGAGAACTTACGTCTCTTTATAAAATGGACGAAAGGCTATACCAGACTAAGACCGAGACGAGTCCGAAGCTCATCAAAAAGAGGATTCTCCTGATTAAGGCGTTCGATCTTTTCGTCCAAAGAGACAGGCACACGGTTCAGAGACGTAGCTTCGGATACGCGGACACTCATTTGTATGGTCGTATTATGCAACTTATCCGCAAGGAAACTCAGCAAACGAGACGAAACGTTATTGATCTCCTCTTCTTGATTGCTATTGAGTACTTCCACGTCGAAAGCGGAGGTTCCGGGTCGGAGCTTAGGAAGGCAATTAGCCATCGTTTTCTTCAGATGGATCTCTTCCGAGAGCTTTGTTTCGGCAAATTCGATCCAAGCGAGTTGCAGCTGCTCTTCATCGAATGATTCGGTCATTTCTGTCCGAATCTCCTGCTTGTCATTTTGGAGTTGTTCCTGCTTACTGCGGATTCCTCTCAATGTAAACCGACCTTCGGATCCTACAATAGGTGTTGCCATCGGGCGCGTTGGAGGTACCACTTTAGTCTGCACAGGCTTGTCTTCGGTGATGGTCGGAGCGGAAGTTTCAGGTTGCAGTTGCTGCGCATCGACACTTGGTGTGGGCGGATCAGAAGGTTGAGAAGGAGCAGGGGATGGCTGCACTTTGGCCGGAGCCGGCTGAGGAGGTACTGATCCGCTCGCCACAGGATTCGCCTGCTGCGTCGCATGGGTTGCGGGCTGAGCAGTCAGCCCCTTGCTGAATAAAGCTGCGATATTCATCAGCGACAACTCCAACAGCAGGCGTTTGCCATTGCTCTGGCGATACTGCTGGTCACAGGCATTCAGTATCTTGAGCGATTGGTACAAGAAAGAAGTGGGGCAACGTGCTGCCATATCCACATATCGCTGTATGACTACTTCGGACTGCTCCAACAGCGGCAGAGTAGAAGCATCCTGAGCCATCATCAAATCGCGGAAGAAAGAAGCCAATCCGCTCACGATCACCTGTCCATCAAAACCCTTGGCCAACAATTCGTCCAGCACGATCAATACGGATCGGTAATCCCCCTGCAGAAAGAAATCCGTCAGACGGAAATAATAATCGTAGTCGAGGATATTCAGATTCTCTATCGTATTGGCATAGGTAATATTGCCTTCCGAGAAACGGGCAATGCGGTCGAAGAGCGAAAGAGCATCGCGCATTCCTCCATCGGCTTTTGTCGCTATTATTGCCAAAGCTTCGGCTTCGGCTTTTATCCCCTCGCTGTCCGCCACATACCGCAAATGTTGCTCTATTCGGGCTGGTGGTATTCGTTTGAAGTCGAATATCTGACAACGCGAGAGAATAGTGGGCAGAATCTTGTGCTTCTCTGTGGTCGCCAATATAAAGATGACATAAGAAGGCGGTTCTTCGAGAGTCTTCAGGAAAGCATTGAAAGCTTGCTGCGAGAGCATGTGCACCTCGTCGATAATGTAGATCTTGTATTTTCCGATCTGTGGCGGCACATTGGCCTGCTCTATCAAGAGACGAATATCATCTACCGAATTGTTCGAAGCGGCATCCAGTTCATATATATTCATGGATCGCTGCTCATCGAAAGCCTTGCAGGATTCGCATCGTCCGCAAGCTTCTCCATCGGGCAACCGCTCCAGACAGTTGATGGCACGGGCAAAGATGCGTGCACAAGAGGTTTTTCCCACCCCACGCGGGCCACAAAAGAGATAGGCATGAGCGGTTTTTTGCTGTACGATGGAGCTTTTGAGTGTAGCGGACAATGCCTCCTGACCGACCATCGAGGCAAAAGAATCGGGGCGATATTTGAGTGCAGATACGATATATTTCGTTTCCATGAGCCGAGCCTGTTTGCTTAGGAAACAAAGGTAAACTAAAAAGAAGCAGCAGAGGCTATACCGGAGAGTGAACTCTCGCGACATAGCCTCCACAATGCTTTTAGTCAGAAACTCTGCGGGGATCAATGCAGAGCACAACCCTTACACTTCTCCCTTATCTGAGTAAAGAAATCATTGCCCTTGTCGTCTACCAGAATAAAGGCAGGGAAGTCCTCCACTTCGATCTTCCAGATAGCCTCCATTCCCAGCTCGGGATATTCCAGACACTTCACTTTCTTGATGCTGTCCTGAGCCAGAATGGCTGCAGGGCCGCCGACGCTGCCGAGGTAGAATCCGCCGTACTTCTTACATGCATCCGTCACTTGCTGAGAGCGGTTGCCTTTGGCTATCATCACCATACTGCCCCCGTGCGATTGGAAAAGATCCACATAGCTATCCATACGGCCTGCCGTCGTAGGCCCGAACGAACCGCTCGGCATCCCCTTCGGCGTCTTGGCCGGACCGGCATAATAGATGGGATGATTCTTGACATAGTCGGGCAAACCCTCGCCACGGTCGATACGCTCTTTCAGTTTGGCGTGAGCAATATCACGTCCGACGATGATCGTACCACTAAGGGACAAACGGGTGGAAACGGGATACTGCGACAGCTCTTTCAGAATCTCAGGCATCGGACGATTCAGATCCACCTTGACTACCGTGCCCTCTGTACCCTCACGCATGGATTCAGGGATGAGTCGCGCAGGATTGGTCTCCATCTTTTCGATCCAGATACCGTCTTTATTGATCTTTGCTTTGATATTACGGTCTGCCGAACAACTGACACCCATACCTACGGGACAGCTCGCTCCATGTCGGGGCAGGCGGATGATGCGCACATCGTGAGCGAAGTACTTACCGCCAAACTGAGCACCCAAGCCCAAGCGATGCGAAGCCTCCAGCACCTCCTTCTCCAGCTCGATGTCGCGGAAAGCAC
This sequence comes from Porphyromonas sp. COT-052 OH4946, assembly GCF_000765965.1. NCBI lineage: Bacteria > Pseudomonadati > Bacteroidota > Bacteroidia > Bacteroidales > Porphyromonadaceae > Porphyromonas > Porphyromonas sp. COT-052 OH4946. The sequence continues at coordinate 22,762 of NZ_JQZY01000029.1, read as the reverse complement.
GCCCGCCTTCGTTGCCCGAAGTCGGCAGATTGTCGTAGTACTTGGCCGAAGCCAGCTTAACGGTCTTGAGGTTCGCTTCGGCCGAAGTTCCGCCTATCACGAATGCGATGTGATACGGAGGACAGGCAGCCGTACCCAAAGAACTCATCTTCTCCACGAGGAAGTTCACCAGCGTCTTGGGGTTGAGCAGTGCTTTCGTTTCCTGATAGAGATACGTCTTATTGGCCGACCCTCCTCCTTTGGCTATGCAGAGAAAGTCGTACTCCATGCCGTCCACGGCCATCAGGTCGATCTGTGCCGGCAGGTTGCACCCCGTATTCACTTCCTTATACATGTCCAAGGGAGCATTCTGCGAATAGCGCAGGTTCTCCTGTGTATAGGTATCATAGACACCATGCGAGAGCTGTTCTTCGTCATGACCGCCCGTCCAGACCTGCTGTCCCTTCTTGCCGAGGATGATAGCCGTGCCCGTATCCTGACAGAACGGGAGCTGTCCTTTGGCCGAAACTTCCGAATTGCGCAGGAAAGTCAGAGCCACGAATTTGTCATTTTCGCTGGCTTCCGGATCGGATAGGATCCGAGCCACCTGCTGCTGATGCTCCGGTCGCAAATAGAAAGCAATGTCATGAAAAGCCGTCCGCGCAAGTAATCGCAGAGCTTCCGGCTCCACTCTCAGGACATCATGATCGCCAAACTTGTCCACGGACACATACTCCTTCGTCAGCAAATAATACTCTGTCGTATCGTCCCCCATAGGGAAGGGCTTCTGATACTTAAAATCTGGAGTTGCCATAGTAATCGTAACTGTTGTTATTAAAGTGATAATCGGTTCTTTTTTTGAGGCCTCCTCATACAGGAAGTTTCCTCACGGGCGCATTCGGAGTATTTGCTCTGCGGATGCACTTGCTATTTCCTTCAGGCAGGTCAGGCACAGGCAGTCGTGATAATGTCGTCGGAGGAATTCGAAGTGATGCGATTGCAGTTGTACCGTCCTACAGTCGCATCGCATATCGGGAAGATCATGACCGCATAGAAAGCCTCTCCCACAACGGGGACAGACTTTCCGGCGGTAGTTTCCCGATAGATTCAGGCTCATATCACAGCAGGCATACCGGCCAACGATCGCTTGTATCCATCCACCAGATCAGCCATGATCTCGGCCACTGTCTCCGCATGACGTATCTGCGATGCTGCTTGGCCTATCTCCAATTCGCCCTCGTGCAGGTCGCCTTCGAAGATACCCTGCTTGGCACGACCACGACCGAGTAGCTCGCGTAGCTCTTCCACGGAAGCACCACGCTGCTCGGCAGCGAATACATCCTGATAGAATTTGTTCTTCAGCAGCCGCGTAGGCGATACAGCCTTGAGCGAAAGCATCGTATCTCCCTCCACAGACTGGCGGCAATAGGCTTTGAAGTCTTCGTGCGCCGAGCTTTCTTCGCTCAGAGCAAAACGCGTGCCCACCTGTACGGCATCGGCACCCAAGGCCAAAGCAGCGGCAACTGCACGGCCGGAAGCAATCCCTCCGGCAGCAACCACAGGAATGCTCACAGCATCCACCACTTCGGGTATCAGGCAGAGGGTCGTAGTCTCCTCCCGTCCATTATGTCCGCCGGCTTCGAATCCTTCGGCTACGATGGCATCTACACCGGCAGCCTCCGATTTGCGAGCGAATGTGGCACTGCTCACTACATGTATCACCTTGCTACCGGCAGCTTTCAGCTTGGGTGTCCATACCTTCGGACTGCCGGCTGACGTTACCACTACGGGCACATGCTCCCTCATGATGATCTCCATGATCTTGTCCATCTCGGGATAGAGAAGAGGTACGTTCACGCCGAATGGCTTGTTAGTAGCAGCTTTGCAGGAACGGATGTGGTGTTCCAGATTGTCCGGATGCATGGATCCGGCACCAATAAGTCCCAAACCACCGCAGTTGCTCACAGCAGAAGCCAGTCTCCAACCACTACACCATACCATGCCCCCCGATATGATCGGATGCTCGATGCCCAACAATTCGCAAATTCTATTCATTTCTTATTCTTCTTATTTTGTATTGTATCTGTTGTTCTATTGCACTTCGGTTCGTATGGTCTTATCCTTATTCAAACCGACGCACCTTGTAAGAGTACAACCGTAGTCACTTCTCTCAGGTTCTTGCACCGGCACACAATATTATGAGACGTACAGGAAAGCCCAACTACATGAAAAGCGGCAATTCACGGATATGCCTCTTACAATTCTGTATCAGATATAAATCTCGACCATAATCACAAAAATAGGAACAAAAGCCGACTTCTACACCCTGCTGTTTCGATGCCGAGGGGAAAGGAACTTCCCCGATGCGATATACCCTACATCCAAGCAGACGACACGCAGGCAGAAGCGAAGAATACGGTATAGGCGGCAAACAGTCTTTTTCGCTTCCCTCTCGCGACTTTCTAAGATCTCATGTGGTTCGTAAAATCAGACAAATGACGTTGCAAAAAACGTGGCGCGAGAAAATTTTCGGTTTGGCTCGGGAATTGAAAAAAAGTCGCGCCGGAACGAAAAACTTCTCAGACGTGTTTTTCAAAATCCACGAACCGCAATTCGGTCGTTTTTGGTTCCAGAAACAGGAGAGCACGGACAAAGAAGAGTGGCAGTTTTCCCGTTCATGAAATAGAGAGAAGAGATCTGGGATTGCTTCCATTCATCTAAAAAGGGACTCAAAACTTAACTGAAAAGTGAAATGGATAGGGCACAAAAATTCGTACTTTTGTCAGGATTCAAAGCAAACAAAACCCGTAAACAACAATTCCCCTTTACGAGGAGAGCAGAGTTTTTTCAGATGGCTACAAAACAACGCAAAGGGAGCAGAAGCTCCGGACGAAATACATCCTCCGCAAATAGAAGGAAAGAGGGCAACTTTCTACGCCGCATATTCATCACCCCCATACGGGATACTTTCAGCCGCGACAAGGTCGGCTTCGTCTTCGGAGCCATACTGCTGGCCATCGCACTCTATACGGCTATAGCCATAGGTTCGTTCTTCGTACATGGGGGAGTGGATCAGAGCGTGGTACGGGATGCGCCTGTCAGCGACATCCTCCTCGGTCGCGCCCCTGTGGCCAACCTGTGCGGTATCCGTGGTGCAGTATGGGCGGAATGGCTGATGAACGGGCTATTCGGATTCGGAACGCTCTTCCTCCTTTTCTACGTTTTTTCGTTGTCGCTGAAGCTCATGGGCGTTGTCAAGCGCGTATCGATCGTAAAACGACTGATATTCTGCGGTGTGATGACCTTCTGGACGAGCCTTGCAGCCGCATTCATATACAAAGTTTCAGGTCTCGAAGGTTTTCTTCGCTGGGGAGGTATGCACGGTCAGGAATGGACACTGTTTCTCGAACGCAATATAGGTAAGGCCGGCCTGATCATAGTTCTGCTCGTCCTTGCCGTCATCATAGCGGTAGTGGTACGCAGTGAATGTATGGGTTTCTTCCGCCGTTTGCTGGGACTAAGCTGGATCTCTATCCCCAAACTGCCGAAGAGGGAGAAGAAAAACAATCATGACGAGTCCGGGGACGAGCAGTTCGGCAATGGCTACGACAGGGGCGAAAGCGAGAATCTCTCCGGCTATCTCAACAATTCGGAATACGAAGACAGCCCCGGAAGTGAAAATGCCGATGAACTGGATGATTACATTCCGGCTCATAAGAAAGAAGAGGAGAATGATTCTTCGCAGTCCATACAGGTGGGGTCAATGACTGTCGAACTGGCTCAAGAGGAAGAAAAGGCGGACGAAGCTCTGCTGGCGGAAACCAAAACGGATCCCAGAATGGACTTGGCTTCATACAAATTCCCTCCTGTCGATCTGCTTACCCAGTACGACCTGCAGCAACCTCCGATCGACATGAACGAGATAGAAGAGAACCAAAAGCGAATCATCGCCACGCTGGACAGCTTCAAGATTCATGTGACACCGATCAAGGCTACAGTAGGCCCTACGGTGACGCTCTATGAGGTTGCACCGGATTCGGGTATCAAAATCAGTCGCATTCGCAACCTGGAGGACGACATCGCCATGAGTCTCAAAGCTGTAGGAGGTATCCGTATCATCGCGCCGATGCCGGGCAAAGGGACGATCGGTATAGAAGTGCCCAACCGAAAGCCACAGACCGTAAGCATGTACTCGGTCTTGACTTCCAAGAAATACCAAGAGTCCGACATGGATCTGCCCGTGGCACTCGGCAAGACGATCACGAATGAAGTGTTCATCTTCGACCTTTGCAAGATGCCTCACCTCCTGATAGCAGGTGCTACGGGACAGGGGAAATCCGTGGGTCTGAACGCCATGATCACCTCTCTCCTGTACAAGAAGCATCCGGCCGAACTGAAGTTCGTGCTCGTAGACCCGAAGATGCTGGAGTTCGCTGTCTACGAAGCTATCGAGCGTCACTATTTGGCCAAGCTCCCCGACGAGGACAGAGCCATCGTGACGGATATGACCAAGGTGGTACCCACTCTGAACTCTCTCTGCATCGAAATGGACAATCGCTACCGCATGCTGACGGAAGCACGAGTGAGGAACATCAAGGAATACAACGATCAGATTATCAGTGGCAAGCTCAGCCGCTTGCACGGTCATAAATTTCTGCCCTATATCGTACTGATCGTCGATGAGTTTGCCGATCTGATCATGACATCGGGCAAAGAGGTAGAGCGTCCGATCACCCGCATCGCCCAGAAAGCACGTGCCGCAGGTATTCACATGGTGGTAGCCACCCAGCGACCCTCCACGGACATTATCACCGGTATTATCAAAGCGAACTTTCCTGCCCGTATCGCCTTCAAAGTATTCTCCATGATCGACTCCCGAACCATTCTGGACCAACCGGGAGCCAATCAGCTCGTCGGCCGTGGAGATATGCTTTTCTATCAGGGAAAAGACACGGTACGTCTGCAATGCGCTTTCCTCGATACGCCGGAGTGCGAGGCCGTCACCCACCACATTTCGCTTCAGGAAAGTTACACTTCGGCTTATGAGCTGCCGGAGTATGTGCCCGAAGGCGAAGAGGGAGGACTGAAGGCCTTCAATCCGCAGGAGAAAGATCCTCTCTTTGAAGAAGTAGCCCGCATGGTGGTAAACTCACAACAGGGATCCACCTCTAATATCCAGAGAAAGTTCAATATCGGCTACAACCGTGCAGGGCGATTGATGGACCAACTGGAAGGTGCCGGTATCGTTTCGCCGCAGGACGGTAGCAAACCGAGGCAGGTATTGATCCAAGATGAAATGAGTCTGGAACGCTTGTTCGAAACACTCCGATAATCCGAAAGAAATAATGAAGACATCCTTGCACCGGATCCGGATGTTCCGGATCCTCTTTCTGCTTCTTTTCATTCCTGCTATGGCCTTAGCTCAACGCTCGGCTCAGGGCGAACTCCAAGCAGCAGCCAAGCACCTTGCCAACCCCGATGGGACGCGAATCGACTTTCAGGCAGAGACCATAGCTCCCAATGACATGGGTTCATCACCCCTCTCTTCCGGTAGCCTCATCATCAAAGGCAATCAATTTCGTCTCGGCTTCGGCTCTATCACAGCCGTATTCGATGGCCAAAAAACGCTCTCTTACTACGATGCATCCGAGAATACGCTCAACATCTCCCACCCGACGAATGCGGAATTGGCTATGATCAACCCACTGATCATCCTCACCCGATCCGAAGCCGGCTATCGCACAGCCATGCTGCCTCCGACGAAAGGGGGGAACGTAATCGGCCTCACGCCCAAAACGGCTAACGGGATCAAACGAATCGAGCTACAGGTCAGCACCCAAGGCTCACGCCCGACCGGTGCCATGATTATTCTGGAAGATGGGACAAGGATCGTGACAAAAATCACCGGTATCAGTCCGACAAAAGCATCTTCCGAACTGTTCCGACTTGCCAAAAAAGACTACCCCAACGTAGAAGTCATCGATCTCAGATAATAAAACTCCTGCTAAGCCCGTTTTCCTGTTGGAACAAAGAGATCATCAACAAACGAAAAATCCATGAATCGAACAGTGAAAACCCTGGGAATCTTTCTTATCGGTATGCTGACCTTCCTTGTCGGGGCAGCGGAAAACTCTACGAAATCGCTCGTTGGGACGTGCTGGAGGAGGCACCTTTCTCCCGAAGAAATCAATCTGTCGGCAGACAACGTCAGCCCTTCTTTCAAAGCCTATATGGAGCTGGCATTCAACGAAGGGAACAAAGCCATGCTCACCATCCGAATAGAAGGAATGGGAACAAAACCGGCGGAATCGAAAGAGGAAATCTACTACGAATGCAACGGCAACGATGAGGTTATCATCATCACCAGACGGGACGGTGGCGGAGAAGATAGAGAGAAAGCAGCCATCAGCTGGATGGACGAAACGATGAAGTTAGTCACCGAAGGAGAAGAACAGATCTTCAAGCTCATCAGGAAAAAGTAATCCTCCGCTACCCCACTATCTCTTACGTTCGGGATGGAAGCAGAAAGGGAAAGAGGATATGCCCCATGCACTTCGGTGCCGGCATATCCTCTTTTCTTTTGCAGCTATCGCTGCTGACGAAACGGCGTTCTCGGTCAGTCTAACCTGCGAGAGCCATCACCGATAACCACATTGTACACCTTGGGTTCGCGGCCGAATCGCTCCTTGAATCTCTTCTTGGCATTCTCGATGAAGAGATCGTAGAGTTCTTTCTTCACGAGGTTGATCGTACAACCTCCAAATCCGCCACCCATAACGCGCGAACCGGTCACGCCACAATCCCGGGCTATGCCGTTGAGGAAGTCGAGCTCTTCGCAGCTCACCTCATAGAGACGACTCATACCATCATGCGTTTCGTACATTTTCTGTCCTACGGTTTCGTAGTCGTCGCGCTCCAGTGCATCGCACACATCGAGCACTCGCTGCACTTCTTCGACGACGTACTCGGCACGCATATAATCCTCGGCGGAGACTTCGCCCTTCACCTCTTCCAACATACTCATCGAAGCATCTCGCAGGAACTCCACTTCGGGATGTTTTTTCTTAATCTCCTTGACCACATTTTCGCAGGACTCTCTCCGTTTATTATACGCTGAGGAAGCAAGTTCATGCTTTACGACCGAATCCAAAAGCACCAGCCTGTACCCTTGGGGATGGAATGGAAAATATTTATGTTCGAGCGTCTTGCAATCCAAACGGATGAGATGGTCTTTCTTCCCGAAAAGGCTGGCAAACTGATCCATGATGCCGCACTTCACACCCACATACTTATGCTCCGTAGCCTGACCGACCTTGGCTAATTCGAATTTGTCGATCATACCGTTGCCGAAGAGTTCGTTCAGGGCAAAAGCATAGGTGCTTTCCAAGGCTGCCGAAGAGGACATGCCGGCTCCGAGCGGAATATCCCCGGAGAAGGCCGTATTGAATCCCTTTACCTCCACGCCTCGGGCTATCATCTCGCGACAGACGCCATAGATATACTTGGCCCAAGTGGCACGGGGAGCATCGTCCGGCCCGAACCCGAACTCCACATAGTCCTTGAGGTCGATCGAATATGCCCTTACCTTGTCCGATCCATTCGGCTTTACTTCGGCCATGACGCCCTTGTCTATAGCACCGGGGAAGACGAAACCTCCGTTGTAGTCCGTGTGTTCGCCGATCAGATTGATGCGCCCCGGAGAGGTGAAGATCTGACCCGTAGATCCGTCAAAGTGCTTGATGAATCTACTCCTTACGAAGTCTAATTCCATAATTTCTGCTTGTTTATGTTTGGGTTGGTATAAAATCCTTGTGAGAAGATCATTCGACGGTACCGAATCGGAACGCCGTCCGGGATTCGAACACTTCGCCCGGGCGCAAGAGAGTCGTAGGATAATTCGGTTTGTTCGGTGAATCGGGATAGTGCTGCGTCTCGAAACAAACGGCCGAACGAGCCGGATAACGCCGGTCGGACTTCCCCTTCAGCTTTCCGCTCATCCAGTTGCCCGTGTACACCTGCATACCCGGTTCGGAGGAAGAGACATCCAATACGATTCCGGTCTTGGGCGATACGCAACGGCAGCAGAAGCCATATGCCCCCAAGGGCTTGTCCACGATAAAGGTATGATCGTATCCCTTTGCCCAAATGAGCTGATCCATCGCACTGTCGATCCGATCCCCTATGCCGTGAGGCATGAGGAAATCGAACGGCGTCCCCTCTACCTCGGCCGGTTCGCCGTAGGGAATGGCCGTATCGTCTGTGGGGAGATAATGCCGGGCTTGTATCATGAGGGTATGATCATGTACGGAGGGATCGCCTGCACCTGAGAGATTGAAATAGGAGTGATTGGTCAGATTCAGAACCGTAGGAGCATCCGCCGTAGCGCGATAGTCTATGTGCAATGCGCCTTCATCCGTGACGCTGTAAATGATCCGAACGACCAGCTCGCCCGGATACCCCTCCTCTCCATCTGCCGACACGTATTCCAGCACAAGCGAAGAGGGGCCGGCGGATTTCACCTCCCACACCTTCGTATTAAATCCGCTGATGCCGCCATGCAGGGAGTTCGGCCCATTGTTGATCGGCAGGCTGTAGCATCTGCCGTCTATGGAGAAAGAACCGCGGGCAATCCGGTTGGCGTACCTGCCGCAGACGGCACCGAAGTACTGCTCCTCCGAGTCGATGTATTCCTGTAGGGAGTCGTGCCCCAAGACGACGTCCACCCGATTGCCGTCTTTGTCCGGCACGATGAGAGAAACGATTCGGGCACCGTAGTTGGTAATATAAGCGTCTATTCCTTTTCCATTGGTCAAATGGTAGAGATCCACGTCCTTACCATTGAGGCAGGAGGCAAAGGCGGATCGTTGCGGAAGGCTGATCTGATTCATTTTACAGTCTGTTTTTTAGAACCTTCCAAATATAGACAATCCACAGCTAAGTATATACAAATCATCTCACCAAGACAAGCCGACAAGACTTATTATTCAGCATGCCCAAACTAATATTAGTTTTGGCTGAAACTAATATTAGATTCGGTAAAATCTAATATTAGATTTTGAGAGAAGCTCTACAATTACAAAAAGAAGAGAATGAAAGAGGGACTGTGTCGCGAATGACACAGCCCCCCTTTCTCTTTTTTCTCTTTCTTTTTCGGAAAGCTTAGAGCTTAGGCCCTGCTGCTACGAGAGCCTTGCCGGCATCGTTGCCCGTGAACTTGACGAAGTTCTTGGTGAAACGCTCGGCCAGATCCTTTGCTTTCGTCGTCCACTCGGTGGCATCGGCATAGGTGTCGCGCGGATCGAGGATATTCGGATCCACACCGGGCAGAGCCGTCGGCACCTTGAAGTCGAAGAAAGGAATAGCCTTGGTCGGAGCCTTGTCTATGGAGCCGTCCAGGATGGCATCGATGATACCGCGCGTATCCTTGATGGAGATACGCTTGCCCGTACCGTTCCAACCCGTATTGACGAGGTAAGCCGTAGCTCCCACCATCTCCATTTTCTTCACCAGCTCCTCGGCATACTTCGTAGGATGGAGCGAGAGGAAAGCCGCTCCGAAGCAAGCGGAGAACGTAGGCGTAGGCTCCGTGATGCCGCGCTCGGTACCGGCCAGCTTGGCGGTAAAGCCCGAGAGGAAGTAGTACTTGGTCTGCTCCGGAGTCAGGATGGAAACGGGAGGCAACACGCCGAAAGCATCGGCCGAGAGGAAGATCACCTTCTTGGCATGGCCGGCTTTGGACACGGGCTTCACGATGTTGTCGATATGGTAGATCGGATAAGAGACGCGGGTATTCTCCGTCACGGACTTGTCGTCGAAGTCGATCTTACCGGCGGCATCCACGGTCACGTTCTCCAGCAGCGCATCGCGGCGGATGGCATTGTAGATGTCCGGCTCGTTCTCCTTACTCAGGTTGATCACCTTGGCGTAGCATCCGCCTTCGAAGTTGAAGATACCGTCCTCGTCCCAGCCGTGCTCGTCGTCGCCGATCAGCTTGCGCTTCGGATCCGTACTGAGCGTGGTCTTGCCCGTACCGGACAGACCGAAGAAGATAGCCGTCTCCTTCTCGTCCATGCTCGTATTGGCAGAGCAGTGCATGGAGGCCATGCCACGCAGGGGAAGGAGGTAGTTCATGTAGGAGAACATACCTTTCTTCATCTCACCGCCGTACCATGTGTTCAGGATCACCTGCACCTTCTCGGTCAGGTTGAATACAACGGCCGTCTCGGAGTTCAGTCCCAGCTCCTTGTAGTTCTCCACCTTCGCTTTGGAAGCGTTCATCACCACGAAGTCAGGTTCGCCGTAGTTGGCCAGCTCCTCTTCCGTGGGGCGGATAAACATATTCTTGACGAAGTGAGCCTGCCAGGCCACCTCCATGATAAAGCGGATTTTCAACCGTGAGCTTTCGTTGGCACCGCAGAACGTGTCCACGACGAAAAGACGTTTGCCGGAGAGCTGTTCCACGGCCAGCTTTTTGATGCTCTTCCACGCCTCCGGAGTCACGGGCTTGTTGTCGTTCTTGTATTCGTCCGACGTCCACCAGATGGTGTTTCGGGTTGTATCGTCCATGACGAAGAACTTATCCTTGGGCGAACGACCCGTATAGACACCGGTCATCACATTGACTGCTCCCAATTCGGTAAGCTGTCCTTTCTCAAAGCCTTCGAGACCGGCTTTGGTCTCTTCTTCAAAAAGGAACTCGTAAGATGGGTTGTGGATAATCTCAGTGGCATTGAGGATGCCGTACTTTGTCAAATCTAATTTGCTCATTACCTGAATAATTAAGTTTGTTCTAAAATCTCTGTTGCAAGTCTCGTCCAATCGTCCCCGATCAACTACAAGAAGCTCGTCCCGCAAGACGGGATCGGGTGACCCTCGAGACCGAGCAAAGATATATAAATTCTTCAGGAACCAATAACGCCGTTTCCGTCCGAGATCGATACCGAAACGATGGGATTCCGAGGGCGGATTAAAGGGGCAAAGCAACCGCTCTTCTATATAAACTTCGTAAGTTTGTCCGCACAATAAACGAACCACTCCCGTCAGGGGCAAAAACATTCAATACAATGACGATAGAACAATTCAATTTCGCAGGCAAGAAAGCCTTCGTGCGCGTCGATTTCAACGTTCCCCTCGATGACAACTTTAAGATCACCGACGACACTCGCATCCGCGCAGCCCTTCCCACCCTCCGCAAGATCATAGCCGACGGTGGCATGGCCATCATCGGCTCTCATCTGGGACGCCCCAAAGGCGTGGCACCGGAGTTCTCCCTCCGGCATATCCTGCCGCACGTATCCGAACTGCTCGGCGTGGACGTCCTCTTCGCCGACGACTGCATCGGGGCCGATGCCATGGACAAGGCGGCCAAGCTCAAAGCCGGCCAAGTGCTGCTGCTCGAAAATCTCCGCTTCTATGCCGAAGAGGAAGGTAAGCCGCGCGGACTCTCCGACGATGCTTCGGACGAAGAGAAAGCTGCAGCGAAGAAAGCCGTCAAGGCTGCTCAGAAAGAGTTTACCCAAAAGCTGGCTTCCATGGCCGACTGCTACGTGAACGATGCTTTCGGTACAGCCCATCGGGCGCATGCTTCGACGGCACTGATCGCTGACCACTTCGACCGAGACCACAAAATGTTCGGCTACCTGATGGAGAAAGAAGTAAAAGCCGTGGAGAGAGTGCTGCACGACATCAAGCGGCCGTTCACCGCCATCATGGGAGGCTCCAAGGTATCAACCAAGATAGAAATCATCGAAAACCTGCTCAACAAAGTGGACAACCTGATCCTGACCGGCGGAATGACCTATACCTTCACCAAAGCGGCAGGCGGTCGCATAGGCGTCTCCATCGTGGAGGACGACAAGCTGGATTTGGCTCGCGACATCGTGAAGAAAGCAGCCGAAAAGGGCGTCAATCTGATACTCTCCGTCGATACGCGGGTAGCCGACAGGTTCGACAACGATGCAGCCACCCAGGTATGCAGCAATATGGAGATACCCGACGACTGGATGGGGATGGACATAGGCCCCCGGTCGATCGAGAAATTCCGCAAAGTAATTCTCGAATCCAAAACGATCCTTTGGAACGGCCCCACGGGGGTATTCGAATTTGACAACTTCTCCATAGGCTCGAAAGCCGTTGGCGAAGCCATCGTCGAAGCTACGGCCAATGGAGCCTTCTCGCTCGTGGGAGGAGGAGACAGCGTTGCCTGCGTAAACAAATTCGGCCTTGCCGATAAGGTATCCTACGTCTCTACGGGTGGAGGAGCTTTGCTCGAAGCCATCGAGGGCAAGACCCTCCCTGGCATTGCAGCCATCCAAGGATAATCCCCCCAAAAGGAAGGATATTAACAAGCAATATGTACTGAAAAAGTGGAATTAAACCCCGAAAGCCCATCGTCTGACTTTCGGGGTTTTTCCATTGAAGCGAAGATATAATACAGAACCAATGTACCAACGAGAACTATTCCGACACGAATGGCGGCGCACGATCCGCTCCACCATCTCGGCACAGAGCGTTGCCATAACGATATTTTGGGCCATTTACTTCCTGTTCGTAGGCGTGAGCCTTTTTGTTTTCGGTCTTATCTTTCCGATAGCGATCAAGGACGGCTTTCCGGCACTTACTGCCGTTCAGATCATGACCGGACTCATTCCTTTCCTGATGCTTGCCGGTCTGGTGATCCGCCTTTTCCTGCAACCGCTCAATTATATAAATGAAAACTACTATCGGCAGCTACCGATACCGCGCAAAGCCATAGCACGGTATCTTATATTCCGCCCATTGGCCAATCCGATCAACTACTACGTCTTCGTCTTCCTCTTTCTGCCCTACAGCATCATGACGGGAATAGAAGGAGGGGCAACCGATTTTACTGTAGCTCTCGTCACCCTGCTGCTGCTTACACTGACCAATATGCTCCTGGCTCCATACCTGAAGCGCATACTGGGCGATGGTCTCCGATTCTATATCATCGTCATCGGTGCCATAGCCCTCATGCTCGCTGCCGAGATCACCGGATTCGTGCCTTGGTCGGACTATCTGTTCCGCTTCGTCTCATCCCTTCCGGTATATATCGTATGGATCTGCTTGGCATTGATTTCGGTCGGAACGTATATAGCGAGCCAGCGGTATTTCAGACTGCATCGCTATGCCAAAGAGCGCACCAAGTCCGGCAGCACGGAGCGGTACCACAGTCTGAACTTCGTCCGTCAGCATGGTATCATAGGCGAGGTGATAGCACTGCATATCAAGCTCATCCTACGCTCCAAACGCCTTCGCAGTACTTTCATTTTTTCCTTCCTGTTTATATTGTACGGCCTTCTCTTCTACAAGGAAAGCAATATAGACAAGATGACCGCATATGCGATGATCGCCAATATCATCGTCAGCTCCCTGATGCTGATGCAGCAGCAATTCGTGATACGGTGGGACTGTGGTTTCTTCGACGGGCTGATGGCGCAAGCCATAACCTCCCGAACCTACATCCGCAGCCACTATATCATCCTGATGATACTCAATGCTGCCAGCTTCATCCTGAGTACACCCTATTTCCTGATGGGAGAGGAGATCGCCTACCTGCACATCTCGCTCTTCCTATGGAATAGCGGCTTGGGAACGATCTTCATCCTGCTAATGGCATGCTTCAATAAAGGCTACATAGAGGTAATGTCGGGAAGCATAATGAACCAGCAAGGCACTTCGATGGTCAATATCCTGATAGCGTTGCCGACGATGATGGTCGCCCCGTTTTTGTTGGTTGTACTGAAGTGGCTCACCGATACACGTACGGCCGAAATCGCCATCGGTCTGATCGGTCTGATCGCCCTCCTGGTGCACAAGCCTCTTCTGAGCTTCTGCACACGCGTTTTCTCTCGTCAGAAACACGCTTTGGCAGAAAGCTTCCGCGAACGCAAATAATTTTGACGACAATCTTTAGACCACTACAATAGACATGATACAAATAAGCGATCTGAGCAAAAAATACAACGGAGTTACCGTACTGGATATTCCCCGTCTCTCCATAAGCCACGGCGAAACCTTCGGTTTGGTAGGCAACAACGGTGCCGGCAAGACCACTCTCTTCCGCCTCATCCTCGATCTGATCAAAGCCGATAGCGGAAGCATCTCCATCGACGACATCCCCGTAGCGGGCAGTGACGATTGGAAAGGCCGTGTAGGAGCTTTCCTCGACGAAAGCTTCCTCATCGGCTTCCTGCGTCCGGAGGAGTACTTCGATTTCATCGGCAAACTCCATCACCTCGACAAGGAGGAGATAGAGCGTTTTCTCGACTACATGTCGCCCCTCTTTGCCGATGAAGTTTTGGGCAAGAACAAACTCATCCGGGACTTTTCCAAAGGGAACCAAAAGAAAATAGGCATAGCCGCTGCCATGCTCTCTCGCCCCGATATATTGATCCTCGACGAACCGTTTACGGCACTCGACCCCTCGTCACAAATACGGCTGAAGAAAATGCTCAACGAACATGCAGCCCAATACGGTACCACCATGCTTATCTCCAGCCACGACCTCAACCACGTGACCGAAGTCAGCAGCCGTATCGTAGTGCTGCAAAAAGGCGAGATCATCAAAGACCTCCAAACAAACGAACAGACGCTGTCCGAACTGGAACGGCACTTCGCCGTCGAAGGATAAAACGGCCGGAGTAAAGCCGATTCGATCCTCAGGGATTAGTCCCTTCGTCACCGCCCCTTTGGGGCAATATCCGCAATCCACTTCTTCCGAAATACGCGCCGCAAACGCTCCGATTGCGGCGCGTGTTTGCCGAACAAAGTGGCGCGAGAATTTTTTCGTTTTGGCTCGTAATTTTTTTACTCCCCGCGCCAAAACGAAAAAGTTCTCGCACCATGTTTTTTGGCGTTATAAACAGGAAAATTTTGGCGCGCAAACCAAACGAATCCGAGATGATGCCTTCCTCTTTTTCATTCACGTTCGTAGGGAAAGATCATCCTGTTCGTTGGCTATCTGTCTTTCAGGTATTTATCATTTTCAATCCGTGGAAATCCGCATACGATCCTCAAGATCCGGATCGGAAAAGCACGTTAAAATAAGTGGCAGATATGCGAAATAATTGCTATATTAGCATAAACAACACTCCGTAGAGGAAGCCAACAAAACGACGATGAGTTACCTCAAATTCGACAAAACGCTCATGGCGAATCTGGACGAATCGCTTCAGCGCGAATACATCCGTACCAATCGAAAAGGGGCTTATTCCAGCTCTACGATAGTAGGCTGCAACACCCGTAAATATCATGGTCTGTTGGTCGTTCCCATCCCGGAGCTGGGGGATCAGAATCGCGTGCTGCTGTCGTCGCTGGATCTGACCATTATCCAGCATGGAGCGGAGTTCAACGTAGCGGTTCATCACTACAAGGGCGGAGTCATCAGCCCGAACGGTCATAAGTATATCCGCGAGTACAATGTGGATATAATACCGGCCACCATCTTTCGCGTGGGAGGAGTGGTGCTCAAGCGCGAACAGGTATTCTGCCACTACATCAATCGTACCATATTCAAGTACACCCTGATGGAAGCACATAGCGATACGCTACTGCGCTTTCGTCCCCTGCTTGCTTTCAGGAGCGTGGCAGCCCTCACCCACGAAAACGGGCAGATCGAACGTGGACATATCCCGGCCCGAAACGGCATAGGGATCAGCCTCTACAAGGGTTATCCCCATCTCTTCATGCAGTTCAGCAAAGAACCCGAATACCGCGAGGAGGGATATTGGTACAAAGACTTCGAATACCCCAAGGAAAAAGAGCGTGGATACGAGTGTACGGAGGATCTTTACATGCCCGGCACATTCGAGATTCCCATAAAAAAAGGAGAATCCATCTACTTTGCTGCCGGTCTTGAAGAGGCCAATCCGAATACCCTCCGAACGACATTTGCCAAGGAAGTACGAGAGCGCATCCCTCGCGAAGATTTTTTCAGCTGCTTGAGGAATGCAGCCCACCAGCTCTACTACCGCCCTACCCCCAACGATGGCTACCTTCTGGCCGGCTATCCGTGGTTCGACGTTCGAGCTCGCGATCTGTTCGTGGCACTACCCGGCTGTACCCTGTGTGTAGAAGCCCCGGAGCGATTCGAACGCATCGTCAATACCGTCATTCCTGCGATGGAACGCTACATGCGACTGCATCAAGATGACGACACCATACACGGACTGCACGAGCCGGACGTTGGGATTTGGGCCATTTGGGCCATCCAGCAGTATGCACGCCGCAACGGTCTGGAAGCAGCCAAGAGATTCGGCTCCTTCGTCAGCGAAGTGGTATCTTATTATCTGTCCGCCCAGCACCCGACGGCACAAATTCGTGAAAACGGGCTTCTCTACGTCTTAGGCACAGGCTTCCCGTTAAGTTGGATGGATGCCAAACTGAATGGCAAAGCCGTCATCCCCCGTGAGGGCTATCTCGTCGAATTGAATGCTCTCTGGTACAATGCCCTCTGCTTCGAACGAGAACTCAATGGGGAAAAACCGGAGATCGGCGAAATCATCAGCCGGATCGAAAGATCCTTCCCCGATACGTTTCTGAATTGCTACAACTATCTCTTCGATTACGTTCGGGACGGCAAAGCTCAGGACTGGAGCGTACGCCCGAACATGCTCTTCGCCATATCCCTCCCCTACTCCCCACTACAACGCGACCGGCAGCTGCAAGTACTCGAGATCATCACAAGAGAACTGCTGACACCGAAAGGGCTTCGAAGCCTAAGCCCCAAGAGCGAAGGCTACCGGCCTTACTGCCGTGGCAAACAAGAAGAACGGGAGCTGGCCTACTACAACGGTTCGGTATGGCCTTGGCTGCTGGGACAATACACCGAAGCCTATCTGCGTTTATACGGGAATAGCGGAGTGACCTTTCTCGAAAGGATGCTTATCGGCATGGAAGAGGAACTACAGATGCACGGTATCGGCACCGTCTCGGAGTTGTTCGACGGCAACCCGCCTTTTATGGGGCGCGGAGCCATCTCTTTTGCCATGAGCGTAGGAGAGATATTGAGAGCCAAAGAACTACTGAACAGGACAGAATCCGATATGCACCTGAGTGTACGTCATATGTACAATTATACAAAATGGAAAAGATGAAAGCGTTGATGTTCGGTTGGGAGTTTCCCCCACATATCCTCGGCGGATTGGGGACAGCCAGCTATGGCCTTACCAGAGGGATGGCCATGCAGCCCGACATGGATATTACTTTCGTCATCCCCAAACCGTGGGGAGATGAGGACAAGAGTTTCCTCCGGCTCATAGGTACCAACTGCACTCCCATAGTGTACAAGAATGTCCCCACCGAAACGGTGACCCAGCTCTTGGGCAACCGAATGGATCTCCGGACATACGAGGATCTGCGCAGCAACATTTATGCCGACTTCAGCTACAAGAAGACAGATGCCCTCGGCTGTATCGAATTCTCCGGACGCTATCCGGACAATCTGCTGGAAGAGATCAATAACTACTCCATCGTCGCAGGCGTGATAGCACGTACCATCCCGTGCGATGTGATCCACTCCCACGACTGGCTCACCTATCCGGCCGGTATACATGCCAAAACGGTTACAGGGAAGCCGCTCGTAGTTCATGTGCACGCTACGGACTTCGATCGCAGCAGGGGCAATGTGAATCCGCAAGTCTTTGCCATCGAGAAGGACGGTATGAACCATGCGGATCATATCATCACGGTCAGCAATCTGACCAGACGGACCGTCATCGAAAAGTACGGACAGCATCCCGACAAGGTGACCACGGTGCACAATGCGGTGGAGCCTCTGCCTGCCTCCATTCTGGCTTTGCCCGACAAACGAGGCGTACAGGACAAGGTAATTACCTTCCTCGGACGAATCACGATGCAGAAAGGCCCCGAATACTTCGTCGAAGCAGCGGCCAAAGTGCTCGAACGGACAGCTAACGTACGCTTCGTAATGGCCGGAAACGGCGACATGACGGACGCCATGATCAGGCTGGCAGCCCGACACAAGATAGCCGACCGCTTCCACTTCACCGGATTTATGAAAGGCGAACAGGTGTACGAGGTATTCAAGGCAAGTGATGTCTATGTGATGCCATCCGTATCAGAGCCTTTCGGCATCTCTCCTCTCGAAGCCATGCAGTGCGGAGTACCCTCCATTATTTCCAAACAGAGCGGATGTGCCGAGATTCTGAACTACGCCATCAAAGTGGACTATTGGGACATCAATGCCATGGCGGATGCCATGCACGCACTCATAGCCTATCCGGAGCTGCATACTTTCTTGCGCGACGAAGGCCTGCGAGAGGTGAACAATATCAAGTGGGAGACTGCCGGACAAAAGGTACGCGACATATATAATAAAGTAACAGGACGATGAAACATATCTGCTTATACTTCCAAATACATCAGCCGTTTCGTCTGAAACGATACCGTTTTTTCGACATCGGGAACGACCATTACTACTACGATGACTTCCGCAATGAAGAGATCATGCGACGGATCACACAGAAGTGCTACCTGCCGGCCAATCTGCTTTTGAAGGAAATCATTGCCAAGCATCCCGAATTTCGAGTAGCATTTTCTATTTCCGGCACTGCTTTGGAACAGCTGGAATCCTATTCGCCGGAAGCTTTGGACACCTTCAGGGATTTGGCCGAAACGGGCTGTGTAGAATTTCTGGCCGAAACCTACGCTCATTCCCTTTCGTCGCTCTATGATCCCGAAGAGTTTTACAATCAGACGATGATCCACAGCCGTCGGATCGAAGAGCTGTTCGGCGTAAAACCCCGGGTGCTACGCAATACAGAGTTGATCTTCTCCGACGACATTGCCACCCAAGTGGCGGAGATGGGCTTTCAAGGGATGCTCACGGAAGGAGCCAAGCACATACTCGGATGGAAGAGTCCGAACTATCTGTACAAGGCCGGAGCTGCTCCGGAGCTGTCTCTCTTGCTCCGCAATCCGAGGCTGAGCAATGCCATCAGTGCCATGTTCACCCGCTACGACTGGAACGAATATCCGCTGACGGCAGACAAGATGATCCGTTGGATCCAAGAGACTCCCGAAGAGGAGCAGATATTCAATCTCTTCATGAACTACGAAGTCTTGGGATCGCTCCATCCGCAGGAGTCGGGTATTTTCGATTTCTTCCGTGCACTCCCTTCATTGGCGGAGAAGAGCGAACAGGTCAAGTTCGCCACGCCATCGGAGTTGATAGAGTCCTACAGCCCCGTAGCCAAGTTCTCCTCCATCTACCCTATAAGCTGGGTGGGGGAAGAAAAAGATACCGGCACGTGGCTGGGCAATGTGCTACAACAGGGAGCACGCGACAAACTCGAACAATGGGGCGAACGTGTACGTATGATCGACGATCAGCGTATGCTACAGGACTGGCTCTATCTACAGAGTGCCGACCACTTCTACTATATGAAAACTCGTGGCGGAGACGCCGGCAACTTCAGCCCGTACGAAACGCCTTACGATGCTTTCAACAACTATATGAATGTGCTCAGCGACTTCCTGCTTCGCGTAGAAGCCCGCTACCCTTCTACGATAGAAAACGAAGAGCTGAAAGCCTTGCTGACCACAATCAGAAATCAGGATAAACAAATCAAAAAATTAGAAGAGACAATCAAACGTCAAAAAACGAAAACAGCATGAAAAAAGTAATTTTTAGTCTGGCTATCATCTTGGCCGGCATATTCTCCATGAATGCTCAGAGTGCTATCCGCAAGGGCGACGTTTCGCTCAACGTCGGTATGGGTATCGGTT
Source organism: Porphyromonas sp. COT-052 OH4946 (assembly GCF_000765965.1). NCBI lineage: Bacteria > Pseudomonadati > Bacteroidota > Bacteroidia > Bacteroidales > Porphyromonadaceae > Porphyromonas > Porphyromonas sp. COT-052 OH4946. Next base: position 3,016 of record NZ_JQZY01000029.1, on the reverse strand, counting down.
CTCATCACGGATCGGCTGCATTTATGCCCACTGTAGACCTCGAAACCGGCATCATCAGCGGTCTTGCCAGAGGCAAAGGTGCCATTACCGTAGGAGGTCGCCTTGGTTATTACGGCACGGAGCACGATTTCTCGGCCATCATTTTAGCCACTAAATTGGACTTTCATTATCAGCTGGCTTCTGCTGTCGATGGCTATTTAGGTCAGACTCTGGGAGGCTATTTCGGCAATGATACCGGCTTTGTCTACGGTATTCATCTCGGAGCACGCTTCTTTGTCCAGCGCGATTTTGCACTATTCTCAGAAGTATCGGCCGGTTGGGCTACTCCCTATGTCATGGTAGGGGTTAGCTTCGGTCTGTAAGGAAGAGTCCTCTTGGTCTTTCCACTACCGCTTTCGACATGTGATACGGGCAAACTTGCTGAACAACATATTTTTTCCTTTGGCGGTTTATTCGATTTGCACGACTTTTGCGGACGGTAAGCTCAAGATCTTCTGAAAAACCTGAGAACCCATTTGCTATTGAAATTGAAATGAATCTACAAGAGGCTGCCTCTCGGAACAGTTCCGAAAGAGGCAGCTTCTCTTTTTTTAGATCGATTCCTATTTGCAAAGGGTTTCCTTGTCCAGCAAGAAAAAAAGAAGATTACAAACTGATTCCTTCCTCTTTACTTTTGATAACATTTTCAAGTCTGATCTTCTTGTTGCTATTCTTACGTAAAGTATATCTGATTAGTACCCAAGGGCAAAAAGAAACATCGGTCATCCTAACCTTGTAATAAGAGTTAAATGATCCAGTTTGAGTAAATGTTTCGTTGCTTAGTGTTCTGACAAAGTTCTGAAGAGCTATGGCTATATATAGGTTAGGAGTGATATTGTAATTTACCTGATATTGTGCATATATAGGAGATAAATATTTTGTCTGAGTATATGGAGTATAGGTATAATCACTCCATGAAATATCTCCACCTAATGTCCATTTGTTCAAAAATAGCCAAAGACCAGCATTTACAGACCAACTATGCTTAGCCTCAAAACCCGTAAAATAATCTGTATTTCGAGTTCCTCCCACATAGCAGTTTCCCTTTCTATTTTTCATGTTATAGCGGAGATTAGTGCCCCATGCAAGACGAGCGAATTTACCACTGTTTCTGAATGTATTGATTTGTATATTATCTTCCAAATATGCATATGGCTCAATGACATCGGTAAATAGGTTGTATAAAACATTCGGAGAAAAAGTAAATTGATGCACCTTCAATGTATAAGAGCCTTGTATACTGTGTTGTTGCTGTGGTGTCAAGGCAGAGTTTCCCTTGACAATAACCAGAGGATCGGTAGAAGTATTGTAAGGGTTAAGTTGTCCTTCAGTAGGTGCCTGATTCGTCAGTTTGTAGCTCAAACGAACATTATTTTTCTTATTGAATTGGTAATTCGTAGACAAGGAAAGGCGTGGTCTGATATAATTGTTGGTTTCTGTAGCAGCTTGTAGATATACATATTCTAATCCACCAGAGACCATATACATCCATGCACCCATTCTTCCACCATATCCTGCATATAGATATTCATCCCACCTACGATGTTTGAAAACTGGCAGATTTTCATTCTTCTTCTATGTTATCATGGATGACTCTAGTATTACTGCCTATCAGCAAACTACTACCATTATCCCATATTTTTGAATAGGTGATGTCTAAATTAGCAGAAGAACGGCTATTATCATAGATGTATTCATTCAGATAATTTCGACTTTGATACTCCTCCTGACGCTGACCATTATTGTCATTACCATTTCGGTTATATCCAAACATTACTTCCAAATTGGAGGCTTTTGAGAAATCATGTTTGTAGTATAGGCCAGCGGTAATGACATAACTATCATTTTGATTTGTAGATCTGTACAAAAAGCTCATGTCATTTGTTGTTTTCAATGAGCCACTCCCCCATGTTTCTTGTTTCTGTTTCGTAGTGATACCATAGAGCTGTGCAGCCATATAATCTTTTTCGGAAAGACTCCACTTTAAAATCAATTCTCCCAACAAACTCTGTTTATTATTCCGAGAAGTACCCGAAGCTTTTTTAAAGTAGTTAGTATTCTTTTGCCACATTTCGATTTGAGAGTCATCATTGTATGTTCCACTCAAAGAAGCACGTCCATATAGTGAGACTTTAGAGTTACCCACTTCGAAATATCCAACACCAAATCCTTCACGTATAGGTATATCTGTACGTGCAGCCACTTGATAAAATTGATATGGATTGCGCTTTGGCTTCAGCTTTATATTAAGAAGGGTCTTAATTCCTTTCTGTAGGTATTTGGCATTTACTACATCAACTATTTCTACCGATAAAATGTCCTGCGGATCAATAGGGGTGATACCTGTATTGACTAATTTTCCATCAATCAGGACATATGGCGATGTACCATCATCCAACTTTACTGATTGCAAAGCTTGGTTTACCCTCAGTCGGGGTATCTCACTCAATGCTTTATATGGATCACCACTCTTTTTAGCATTAGAAGACAAGTAATAAATTTCTCCGGTAGCCGTTTGTTTTCTGCGTTCTGCAGTCACTACGACCTCATCCAAAGTATGATCCAAATCCTTTAGCAAAAGGAATTCTAAATTTGTAATATCCTTGTCCAAATGATAGAAGTTTTCTTGTTCAGAAAAACCCAACAAGCTGATTGATAAAAAATAATCACCCTGTGGTATCTTGCTTAAGCCAAAATTCCCTTGCTCATTTGTCAGACCCATTGCTACTATAGAGTCTTTGGAAGAAAGGAGTATTTGAACATCCTTAAGAGGCTTTTTATCCCGATCAATAACCCTCCCCGAAATCTTATATTGAGCAAAAAGTGTAGTTACACTAATTCCTGATAAAAAGAGGATCAAGCAGCTGAATCTAAGTATTGAAGTGATTTAAACTAATTGATCCAATGAGAAACAGCGTACTAATAGCTAAAATTGTTATATTATGGGTGACCAAACTCATTCATAACAACATCCCTA
>NZ_JQZY01000028.1:0-431 GCF_000765965.1 Porphyromonas sp. COT-052 OH4946 | reverse complement strand
GGCACCAAGTATGTTGCCTTCCGTCACTTCAACTGTACAGACTTCTTCTGGATCAATCTGGACGACATCGAGATCAAGGCCAATGCCAAGCGCGCCGAGGTTGTGAACGAAGGCTTCGAGAGCGGTATACCTTCCGCATGGAAGACTATCGATGCCGACGGCGATGGCAACAACTGGACGACTACACCTCCTCCCGGAGGGTCTTCTTTCACNGCTATTCGGGGTACCCGTGCACAGGGTACTTGGTACCAAAAGACTGTACAGTTGCCAGCGGGCACCAAGTATGTTGCTTTCCGTCACTTCAACTGTACAGACTTCTTCTGGATCAATTTGGACGATGTCGTGATCACCGGCGATGGAGGCTCCTCAGCCGATTATACCTATACGGTTTATCGCGATGGCACTAAGATCAAGGAGGGTCTGACGGCAAC
>NZ_JQZY01000027.1:0-163542 GCF_000765965.1 Porphyromonas sp. COT-052 OH4946 | reverse complement strand
TATTCAGCCACCAATCCAAACACGTTGAGAAAGTTTGCTTTAGCCATTGTATCCGGGCACAAAGACAAACTATCCTTACGGAAGAGGTTGTTCAAAGCCGCCCTCAATATAGACTATCTCAAAAAGCTTCTAAAGATTTGATGCGGTTGCCCTGTTCGGGCTTTTTAAGGGACAACTATGTAAGATAATCGTGTTACCTTCGTATTGAACTCCATTGCACTTGAGGGAGTAAAGTCCCGACGCATGAGCATAGAAAGCTATTGTTCATCTCCGTAGATTTGTTGGTCGTACATTCAAATATACGAAATGGCGGTAGCTTTCTTCATATCCCCATCACGCCTCCATCACGCTGAATCTCGGATATGCCATTTTTCTAATGACGGATTTGGACGAATGACAACTATCTGAAGACCAAATAACACCAAACGGGAAAGTGATCCGAAGCGTGGATAGATTTGTCTACCGTGCAATTGTATGCAAGAAAGCCGGAAGAATAAAGGATATGATCAATACGAACTTTGAAAGCTCCCTGATTAAAAGTAAACCCCGGACCGCGCCCTGTATCGGAATATGCATCTTTCAGCCCCGATGCTATTTTGTGGCGCGTGTAGGATATGGGAGTATCATTAAAGTCGCCGCATACGACCACGTGTTCAGCCTCCGAGCGACGGATATAACTGCTTACCGAATCAGCTTGGGCGGAACGAAGCGCATAAGCCGGCCCCATCTTGGCCGTCATCATCCGACTGAGAGCTGTGGCCTCTCCTTCTCGTACCATTTTCAGATATTCCACCCCATCGGCCATCGTCAGTCGAAAACTTTCCAAATGGTTATTCACGACAAGGACTTTTTTTCCTTGTATATCAACTGTGTAGGCTACAGAGCCATTGAATGCGGATTCGTACGGGATGCGGCGCACATCGAGAATGGGATACTTGGATAGAAGCATAAGGCCACTGCCTTTTCCATCTTCTCGGGCATGAGACAGCTCCATGTAGCGATATTCGGGAAGATACTTCTTGAAAGTACGCAGGCCTACATACCGAGAATTACTTTTCCGACTGAGTACCGCCTCCTGCAAGCATACGATGTCAGCCCCGCTGCCTTTGATATATTTGAGGATAGGATTAGGATTCTCGGAATTGTGAGCACGAAAGTCAAATCCCTTGACATTATAAGTCATCACCTTGATACGTGACTCTGGGATCGAGGATTCTTTTACCTTTCGATGCAGCGGTATATAGGTGTCGATGTTGCCCCATGTGCAAAGCAACAAAAGGGCATTGCCTATAAACCAAACAATCTTGCCTCGCAGAACCCAGTATACAACCATCCCGACCTGAGCAGCAAGGAAGACTGGGAAAGCTAAACCGAAGAAGGCCGGTATCGTGATCGTGGCCGGTGAGATAAGCGGCGACAGAGCTGCCAAGAGATAGCAAAACGTAATCCCCAGATTGATAATCACCGAAACGGAATGGAGCAACGTTCCGATCTTGCCCCTTACTTTCTTCTTCTTCTTTTTTTCACTCATCTCATGCAGACGACTTACAAACGCTTGCTTTGGTCAAAGAGACGGCGTTTCTCTTCGGCCGTCAATGATGCATATCCCGATATGCGAATCTTATCCAGGATCTGATCTATGGAAGACTCCGCTTCTTTTGTTTCTTCAGCCTTTGGGTTTGCATCGTTTTTCGGAGATGCCGGATGGGGCGTTCTTCTTACCCGAAAGCGAGGCTTTGCAAATTTCTTTTGAGGGCCAAAGAACGAACTGAAAAAATCGGCCAAGCGGTCGAGCAGTCGCTGAAACCAAACTGTAATGTCTTTGCCCCCGGCCAATGAAAGGGCAAACCATACACCGAAGCCTGCTCCCCCGATATGTGCCACGTGGCCACCGAAGTTATCTCCCGTTAATAGCAACACATCCAGTCCGAAAAGGATGAGAGCCAATGTCGTCAGCCTGATCCGACCGATGAATAACAGACTCACTCGCTCCCAACGAGCATAAAAAGCTATTCCGAAAACAATGGCCATCACGCTGGCAGAAGCTCCGATCAGAGGAAAATGAGACAAGCCTAATGAAAAGGCATCGGCGACTAAGACTGTCAATACGTAGAGCAATCCTCCCGCCAATCCGCCAAGTAGATAGACGCTGATCAGCCTCCTGGGATTCTGATAGCGCAGGAAAAGCTGTCCGAACCAGTAAAGCCACAGCATATTGAAGAAAAGATGCCATAGATCCGAGTGCAGCCACATATACGTGAATATCGTCCACGGATGTCTCGAAAAGGTATATAAATCGGGGGCCAACCAAAGCCACCGTTCTACGATATACGGATCGGCCCCCAAAAGAGACAAAAAAGCATGCGAAAGCCAAACCAATAAAGAGATCAAAACAGTGAATACCATCAGACGAGTATTCATGTCTGCCAGCCTCAGGCGTCGGCTCAATTCTCTAATTGTAAGGCCCATCGATCTCTCCTTTCTTGCGCCAGAGGAGAATAAGAATAATACCTCCTATCATCCCACCCAGATGAGCAAAGTGAGCGATATTGCTACCGCCTGCCATCGGTGCAACACCGAGAAACAGTTCTATAAGTCCATATACAATAACGAACCACTTCGCTTTGATGGGAATAGGGATAAAGAAAAGATAGATCTCGCTATTGGGGAAGAGCATCCCGAAAGCCAGGAGCAATCCGAATACTGCTCCGGAGGCACCGACCGTCGTGGGTAAATTGAGGAAAGCACTCTTGAGCATCTCCGCACCATCCGGGAAGCGAACGAATTCGGCCGGGCTATTCACAATGGGCATCAGATCCACTGCCCATACGATCTGCTGTGCCAATGCTGCCGTAAGGCCACAAATGACATAGAAGATGAGGAAACGCTTCGCCCCCCAGAACTGCTCTATCAGCCGCCCGAACATCCAGAGCGAAAACATATTGAAGAAAAGATGCGAGAAGCCGGCGTGTAAGAACATATAAGAAACGAACTGCACAGGATTGAAACTACCTGCCTGGAAATAATGCAGTCCCAAGGTATCGTTCAGATCGATATTGAATCGTCCGCCGAGGACATAAGTAGCAAACCAGAATATCGCATTGATGATGATCAGGTTCTGCGTTACGGGTGGAGCAAACTGATAATTTCTTTCTCTAAAGCTATTCATATTGTGGATGATGTGGAATGTTCTTGTCTACTATGTTCAATACCATGTATTCGTTATAGGGCGATTGCTCTGCTGGTACTTCAGATCTTGCAGGAGCGAACTCTTCACCGATATGACGAAATTGTAGGACTTGTATGCTCCTATGGGAATGAAACTGGCAGAGATAGCCCAGCAGTGCATATCACGAGTGATATTACAGGTGAGCGATGTTATTTTCTTCAAGTCGAAATTGTAGTTCGCATTGAATCCGAAACTCCAATTCGGCGTAGGTTGGATATTGCCGCGGAAACTCAGGTTCTGCGTTACCCGATAGTAATACTCCATCTTATCGACATTGTACCTGTTATAGTCCGTAGCTATATTCCAGCTATAGTCGAATGACAGACTCCACGGGATTGAATACGTGAAGTAACCATCCTGATCCACTGTTCCACCCTCACGATTGCGTTCGAGGAGCGAGCCTCCGCTTTCGCCCTGCGGACTTCTTCCTTTAAGGATCTCTTCAGCATCGTTTCCGTCAGGAGGAGGGGTAGCCTCCGCGCTCTTCTTTTCGTCTTTCCGTTCCCTTTTGCCACTGAAAAGAGCCAGCAACCCGCTGAGCGATTCTTTGTTAAGCGTATAGCTGAAAGAAGTACCCGTACTGATCAGGCGTGCCAATCCCTTACCGTTAAAAATGCGCAGATCGTTGCTCTTATAGGGAATGATCTTTCCATCTTCTCCCTCATAATATTTCGTCACATAGGGGTCGAACAGACCGGACAAACGCAACGTAAAACTCTTCGAGAAGCGAAGGGCCAGCGAAGCCGAGATATTGTTCCATCGGATCGAATCGGCAAACATATTATAGGATGTAGACCATGTGAACTGATCTATCAGGCTGATCTTCTTGATCCCTGTCGAATCCGATTTGGACTTGATCTTGGCCTCTAAGTTATTGTCAAAAGAGAAATTGACCGATCCTGCATTACCCATAGAGGGTGCACCGAATATCTGTTCGGAATAGGGCGAATAGAGCAGCGTATGCAGCTTTCCGCTCTGATCAGTGTGCTCGATATGCTCCCAAAAGCCATATCGGCGCTTGGTAAAATCGGGCATATAGGAGAAGCTGACAGTAGGCGTGAAGCGATGGCGGATCATAATCAGATTGCCTCCAAAGGAGAATGGTTTCCAGGGTTTGAACATACCGTACAGTGTGGTAGATAAGCCTGCCGACAAGCTGTAATCGTACAGTCTGCGGAATTTATAGGTCGTGTCCGAAGGTAAAAAGGCCTTCTTATCCTCGTTCCACGACTTCCGGATACCTTTCGTGTACCACCATTCATTGTAGTTAACGCCCATGGTCAGATTGATATAATCCAACAAAGGAACAGTCAGACTGACAGGTACGGAGTGACGCATGCCATTCTTCCAGTCACGCACGAGATCGCTTTGGAGCAAATTCTTCTCATGCGTCAGAATACTATTGCGAAGCTGACCGGAATAGCCCACACTCAACTTTTCATACCAACGCTCCGGTCCCACACGGGTATTCCGCTTGAAAGGATAGCGCGTGGACATATTGATCGAGAGGTTCGGCAAGGTAAGGCTCACCGTCGTATCGCGCATGTTCTGGCTGATATCCATGCTACCTGTAATAGAAAAGGGAGTACCCGGAAACTTGCGCGAATAGCTCACGGCCGAACTCCGTGTCGTAGCAGTACGGGCATTGACATCGTAGGTGGTGTTCAGTGAATTCTGGAAATAGCTGCCGGTGGCAAAATTCACATTGGCCGACAACGTTTGCAAAGGATTGGCCTTCGGATCCTGACTGTGCGTCCATCGGACATTCAGGCTGGTGGTCTTGCTGTAGTCTCCGGGGATATATTTGTCGCCGGACTTCGATACCAGATAATTGGCTTCGAACGAACCGCTGTACTTATATCTCTTCTTATACTTCGATTGGGCTGAAATGCCCCATGACCCTTTGGAAAAGATCTCCCCACGCAAGGCCAAATCGATATAGTCGCTGAAAGCAAAATAATATCCGCCGTTCCTCAAATAGAATCCATAGCGATTGTCCTCCCCATACGTAGGCATCAATATACCGGAAGAGTATTTGTTGGAAAAGGGAAAATAGCCGAATGGAAGACCGATAGGCAGTGGCATATCGGCGATAACCAGATTGACCGGACCGGTGACGATGTCTTTCTCCGGATGCACCTTTGCTTTGGAGAGATTGATATAGAAGTGAGGATGATCATGATTGTCGCAGGTCGTATAACGCCCTCCTTGCATAAACATGATATTGTCGGGCATCTTCTTGGTCTTACCGGCGGTCAGATAACCTTCGCCCTGCTGTGTGATCACTCCGCTGATAATCCCTTTTTCCGTGCGGAAGTTGTAGGTAAAGTTCTTGGCTTCGAACGACTGCTCCCCATCCTTGAAAACGGGGAAAGCCATCGGATAACCGGCCGTATCGAGGACGTAGCGAGTATAAACCGTGCTGCTGTCGGTATTGAGATACATGAAGTTTGCCTCCAAGCGGCTCTTTTGATAGCTCACATAGCTTTTGCCGAAAAGATAGGCACGATTCTGTCCGAGCAAGACGATGGAGTCGGTGGCTTCGTATTCGACAATGTCTTCCAATTCGAATTCATCGTCATACACACTGTCCTGCTGCATCAACCCGGTAGAATCGGCAGCAAGGGAATCTCGAAAGGAACTGTCTGGGATAGGTTTTGCGAGAAGTGCCGTGTCTTTCAATGTAGAATCAGACAGCGTAGTATGCCGACGGTGGTGCGACCCGACTGCTCCGGCCATAGGGCGTTCCGCAGCGACCAAAGTAGCACAGAGCAATCCGACAAGGATGCCTGATTATCAATCATAGTTTTGAGTGCATTCTTTATCTTTGAGTATAATCTCCGAAATGCAATCATTTGAAAATTAGCAACTTGTATTTTCTCGAGATTTTTGATGCGGTTGCCCTGCCTATTGTATGAGAGTTGCCTATTAATGTGTTCACTATCTTCCAATGTGCGATAGCAGGTGACTATAAAAAAGTGAGGCTGTCTAACGATGAGACAGCCTCAGCTTCATTTATTAATCTGTATGGATATTTTGGATTATTCCGCTGCAGACATTACTACAATACGGTTCCAAGCGTTCTCTTCGTAGATTTGCTCAGATGATCCCTTCCATTCAATCGTAATACGGTCAGCAGAAACACCGTACTTTTCAAGCATCTTGGCAACAGCCTTTGCACGACGCTCAGAGAGCTTCATGTTATAGGCGGCAGTACCGGTCTTTTCGTCTGCATAACCGACTACCTTAATCGGAGCATTGTTCGTCTTTGCGTACTCAGCAGTGTTGTAAACATTGATTTCTTGGTTGCGGTCGATCTTCGCGCTGTTGAGACGGAAGTAAACCACATTGTCAACTATAACACGAGTAACTGTCGGCTGAGTAGGCTCGGGACATTCGGGGCATGAAACCGGACGACGGCTCAACTCTTCTACTTGAGCGCGGAGTGAGTTGATCTGGTTGTTCAGGTCGTTTACCATAGCATAGTCCATAGGAATAATTTCTGTCCACTCTGTCTTGCCCATGTTGAACGTAAGGCCTGCTGTAGCCATTACCGGGAAGTCTGCTTTTCCTCTCTTAGTGCCGATGAAGTTCATTTTGCCTGCAAAAGCTTGGCCTTCGATGTTGAAGTCTACAACTCTTGAGAGACGGAATTTCAGCATCAAACCAACATTAACCGTTCCAGTCATATCGTCTTTGGTTCCAATTTTTTCACCATTTGCGTTTTCGCTATGGAATTTGTAACCAAATCCCACACCCGCCCAAGGGATAATATGGAAAACACGGTTTGGACGGTATACTCCGAAATAGTTCGTCAGGTCGAACATGAAGTCAAGGTGAGCGTTTCCAAAATAGTTATGGTTACGCTCTTCGCTGCCTTGGGTGTATCCGTAGATGTCAAATCCGGTGAATTGCAAGCGAGTAGCGAAATAAGGTTCATGCCACTTACCGATACCGAATGTAGGAACAATGCTAAGACGATCCATGATGTCTACATCGTTATTCCATCCGGATAGAGCCATGCCGGCACCTCCTGCTAAGTCAATGAACCAATGGTCAGAGGCCTTATCACGTTGGAATGCTGTGTGCATTCCTGCTTTGTTCTGTGTAGTAGCTTCTTGGGCAGTTGCACTAAACGTACAAGCGAGACCCGCAAGTGCTAATAATAAAGATTTAGCTTTCATAATTCTGTATGTCATTTTTTTATTATCCAACAAAAGTCTCAGATGAATTACTTGGAGCGAACGATTACAACGCGATTCCAAGCTTTCTTGTTGAACGGTTGCGTAGTGTCGCCCTTCCATTCTACAGAGATCAGTTCGGATGGCACACCATACTTGCCCGTCAGAACATCAACAACGGCTTTTGCGCGACGCTCAGACAATCTTTCGTTGTACTGAGTGTCACCCGTAGGATCAGCATAGCCTACAACAGTAATCGGCTCGTTGGTTTCTTTTACAAACTGAGCTACGTCATACAGATTGATAAGCTGGTCTTTGTCTACAACATAGCTGTCGAAACGGAAGAGTACAGCCTTCTCGGTTAGCTTGTTTTCTGTCTTGGTAACGGGTGTAACGTCGGGGCATTCGGGACATGATACAGGACGCTTGGAGAGTTCTTCGACTTCTCTGCGCAGGCGATTAATCTGACCATTCAGATCGTTGATAAGCGCGTAGTCCATGGGCTCGATGGCATTGAAGCCTACAGCACCCAAGCGGAAGTTAAGACCTGCTGTCGCCATTCCTTGGAATCCATTGTAATAACGTCCTTCCTGATCCTGGAAAATAGGAGTCGGCTTGGCATTGAAAGCACGGCTTAAGTTGAGATTGGAGTGTGCTGCTTGTGCTTCGATCACAAAGTCTACGCGTTTTCCTAATCTGAAAGCCATCATAACACCCAGGTTGGCAGTCAGAGACTCGACATTGTCTTTACTCCATTTGCTGCCAATGAATTTATGCTGGTAACCAACACCTACCCATGGAATTAAATGGAAGAAACGATTTTCGCGATATGGCGCAAAGTAATTAACCACATCGAACATGAAGTCAAAGTGAGCTGCGCCAAAATTGGTCTTAATTTCTTGTTCCGCATTTTTTCCAAGGAACGTGTGTGCCTGAGCTCCGTTAATTTGCAAACGGGTTGCAAAGAATGGATTGTGATATTTTCCAACTGAAATAGAGCCGGCAGCACCCAAGCGGTCTACAAAATCTTTGTTGTTGTTGTCATTGAGGAACTGCGCTGCAACACCGCCCTGCAGTGTTACGAACCAATTGCTGCCTGCTTTGTTGCGAGCGAAAGCAACATTTTTGGCGGGTAACTGACCCGTTGCCGGTACAGTATTTTCCTGTGCACTTGCATTCAGTGCAATAGCTCCAACGAATGTGAGCATTAAGTACTTTACCTTCATAGTTTTACTTTTCTAAGTGTATTTTTATACGTTTCCAATAGCCTATTCGCTACACAAATGTAGCTTAATAAATTTGAATAACCAAATATTATGCTACTCAGAAGGCCTCTACCTTGTCTTTGATATGCTATAGATCGAAGCAAAAACGCTTTATTTAATAATAGAGTATTATGACAAAAAGCTAAAAGAAATTATTCTTTTACAGAAGCTGCATCCTTCCTTAAAATCTCGTTTGCCAAGGTCTATAGACTTCATTGACAGGTATCTTTTCCCTTTGTATATGCTATTTAGTTTATACACTGAAGCTATTCTTTTTTCTCTTTCAAATAATCTTTTATAACCTGTATTTGTGCGTCTTTTAGAGTTACATATCCATTATTTCCAAGTAGATAGATGGTTGGAGTGGCTTTGATATCGTACAGCTGTTGATTAGTTATACTGCCATCGCTGTTGATTCCTACTTCTACGAAAGCGGGAAAATCTGAAAGCCCCAAGAGCCATGTATTTTTATCGTTGTCCGGATATATGAATAAAATGCTTAGTTGTTTGGTTTCTACTAAATTACGTAGTTGATCATCCTGATGTAGTTCGCGTATCAGTTGGGAACAAGTATGGCATCCTGGTTCGTAAAAGACAAGTATGGTGTTGGGCGTAAATCTGTTACTGAGTCGATGCAGGCTGCCGTTGCTTTGCTCGTAAATGAAATCCTCCGCCTTTGTGCCAACCCGGTTGCGCAGCATCAGCTCGTATCGCTCTTTCAGACGTATTCGTTCTGCGTAGGATATTTTGGGCGACTTCATCAAAAAAGCTACTGCCGGAATATAATACTCCTCATTGAGCATAGGAGAGTTAGGTTCGTATAGGTACTTTTTATAAAATCTCATGAATAGCTCCAGCAATGCTCCGGAGGATTTCTCCAACGGATAGATAATCGATGATTTTACCTCATGAACAGGAAGAGCGATAGCCACACCGAGAAAGTTGGCGATACTGATTTCCATATTTTGAGGCTTCCGGAGATAAGCTGAATCCGTGAAGTTGAATTCATCCCAATAATGCTTTACGAAGTACGATGCCCGTTCCTGCGGACTTGTTATTGAAACCGGTATATCCGGTAATGGGAAAGCAAGCTCCGGTTCTTCTGCCGATGCACTTGGAGCAATGCTGTCCACAGACTGCTGTATCTTATTCGGTCGTTGACTACACGAAGCTGCAAGCGAACTGATGGAGCCGAACAATGCTGCCATACTTACTATCATACAAAATCTGCGATACGTATTAGACATACCTTATTCTATTAGGATGAGACAAAATGTTTAGTGGTTCATGAAATGCTTGCCCATCTGACATAGGCAAAATCCATTTTATGGGGCAAAAGTGCCGAATGGGGAGTTATGCGTATTGCTACGCGATGCAGGCCGGGGTTCTTCAAGTTGCAACTTATCACATACTTCTGCCATCTGTTGTCAGCCGATTGCTCGGAAAGTAGGAGAGGAATATTTTGGACTAAAGAGACTCCTCCCTGATTGTCATCGGAAGTTACAATCAGCTCAACGTTAAGCTCAGTGGATAAGTTGCCCTTTTCTATTTCCACCTCAAGGGTTTGTGTAGTATGATTGTCTTCGAAGCAAAGGCCGAAGCCGGAAGCGGCAACTCGTACCACTCGCATCTCATCCCAATGCGCTGCGGTCTGTTGCTTCCAATTGGCGATCTCCGAAGCCAAAGCAAAGGAAGAAGCACTGACCGAACGATGACGTTGGGCAAGTGGTCTGTAGAACTTGTCATAATAGTCATCCAGCATTCTCCTCATCGTAAAGTGTGGTGCTATGTACATCATGGATCGACGTATGTACCGTATCCAGCCTTCAGAGTAGCTTTTCTCTTCCTTGTCATAGTAGAGAGGAATGATCTCTCGTTCCAGAATGTCATATATGGAAAGAGCATCGAGCTTATCCTGCATTTGCTGGTCGCGATAAGTAGACTTGTCAGTCAGTGCCCAGCCGGCATTCGGTCTATAGCCCTCGTACCACCAGCCGTCTTGTACGGAGAAGTTCAGTACACCATTCATTTCGGCTTTTTGTCCGGATGTCCCTGATGCTTCGAGTGGTCGGGTAGGGGTGTTGAGCCATACATCGACCCCGGCAATTAGTTTGGACGCCAGATGCATGTCGTAGTTTTCCAAGAAAATGATTTTGCCTTGGAATTCGGGACGACGGCTGATCTCCGTAATATGTTTAATAAGTCCTTGGCCACCCCCGTCAGCCGGGTGTGCTTTGCCCGCGTAGAGAAAACGTACGGGACGTTCGGGGTTATTGACCAGACGCGATAGTCGCTCTAAATCCGTAAAGAGCAGGTGCGCTCGTTTATAGGTTGCAAATCTGCGTGCAAAACCGATAAGGAGCGTATTGGGTTCAATATTGTCCAATCCATCCGGGAAACATATCGGATCCTCGTTGTGTCGCAGCCATCGTTTGCGATAATCATGCGCTATGTGGTGCAGTAGATTGTCCTTGAGCTTCGAGCGCAGATCCCATATTTCTTCGGAAGGGATTTGTTCTATTGCTTCCCATGCAGACTCTTCAGACTGATGGCTGAGAAAATCGGTGCCAAGGTGCTGTTCATAGAAATTTTGGCTCTCAGGAGAAGCCCAAGTCGGAAGGTGTACACCGTTGGTCACGTGCCCCACATGTAGCTCTTCGGCAAAGAATCCTGGCCATACGGGAGCAAACATCCTGCGAGAAACAACTCCGTGCAGATAGCTCACTCCATTGGCTTCCTGACAAGTGTGGAGGGCGAATACACTCATCGAAAACTTCTCGTTCGATCCCGGTGTTGTTCGTCCCATATCGATAAACTCTTGCCAGCTGATTCCAAGGCGGCGAGGAAAATGTCCCATGTAACGCCCCAAGAGCTCTTCATCGAAGTAGTCGTGACCCGCCGGTACAGGGGTGTGAACCGTATATAGCGAAGAGGAACGGACTACTTCCAGCGCAACGTCGAAACTCAATCCCTTTTGTTCCACATAGTCGGCCAGACGTTGGGCACTGATCAGTGCCGCATGGCCTTCATTCATGTGGAAGATTTCTTTGTTGATACCCAGACGCTGTAGCAGGATGATGCCACCGATGCCGAGCAGATATTCCTGCTTCATGCGATTTTCCCAGTCTCCTCCGTAGAGGTTGTGAGTGATCTGACGGTCGGCTTCGCTGTTCTTGTCCAGATCGGTATCCATCAGAAAAAGATCTATCCGTCCCACTTTCACCTGCCATACATGACAATAGACCGTATGATCGGAGAAAGGCACTTCCAGTACGATCTGATGCCCACTCTCATTCTTTACCGGTCGTATCGGTAGGAGACGAAAGTCCTGAGCGTCATAGGTGGCCAGTTGCTGACCATCTGCGCTGATCCTTTGGTCGAAATAACCGTATCGATAGAGAAAACCTACTGCTGTAAGCGGTACGTTGCTATCACTTGCCTCTTTGAGGTAATCTCCTGCCAATACACCCAGTCCACCCGAATAAATCTTCAATACGTGGCTAAGACCGTATTCCATGCTGAAATAAGCTATGCTTGGTCGATCGGTGTCTGACGGTGACGCTATATACCTCTGCCAGGCAGTATAGACATCTTCAAGCTCTTGTAGCCAATCAGTATCGTTGAGGAGAGCATCGATACGGTTGAGCGAAAGAGAACGAAGCAATTTGATCGGATTGCCGTCCGTTTCGAACCAAAGATCCGGATCCATACGCTCAAATAGGCTCGTAGCACGCGGATTCCATGACCACCAAAGATTATAGGCCAACTCCTCCGCTTTGCCGAGCCTTTCGGGAAGTTCTACACATGTGAATATTTCCTTCCAAACGGGCGTATTATTCTTTTTCTGAATTATCATTTTCTTACTATGCTGTATGCATTATGCTATGGCCGTATTTCGCTGTGGCCATACTTCAAAAACATTTCAAAGGTATGTATTTGTTTCGATAGGCTTTTCTCTTGATACAGAGGAAATCTCTTTCGGACAGAATGAGATCACAGAACTAATCCAAGATAAGTTTCGGCTTATCAAGCCTGAGATTGCCAAGCGTAACATTTTCGTTCTTGAATCAAGAGTAAAACCCTTACTAACCATCCTGAACGAGATTCAAAAACAAAAGAAAAAGCCTCTTGCGAAGTACCCGAACGGTGCTTGGCAGAGGCTTCCTTATGTGGTGGCGCGAAGCACACCTATTAGTCTTTTAGTAGCGAGCTTCTACTATATCCCAGTCAACGATGCTCCACAAATCTTTGAGGTGGTCTGCACGACGATTCTGGTAAGTCAAATAGTATGCATGCTCCCACACATCGAATCCGAGCAACGGATTCAATCCCTTGCGCACGGGGTTGCCTGCGTTCGGCTCCTTTTCGATAGAGAGTTTGCCATTGGCATCGGATGCAAGCCATACCCAGCCTGAACCGAAGAGAGTAGTACCGGCCGTATTGAACTCTTCTTTGAACTTTTCGAACGAACCGAATTGCTTATCGATAGCTTCTCCCAATTTGCCTTTCGGTACTCCTCCCTTGCCCGGACGGAACTGTGTGAAGTAGAGATTGTGGTTGAGGGTTTGGCCGGCGTTGTTGAAGATACCGCCTTCGCTCTTTTGTACGATAGTATTCAAGTCTGCGTTTTCAAATTCCGTGCCGATAATGAGCTTATTGAGGTTGTCCACGTAAGTCTTCAAGTGCTTACCGTGGTGAAATTCTACTGTTTCTTTGCTGATAACAGGAGCCAGTGCATCGACCGCATAAGGCAGGGAAACGAGTTCGTGAGTCATAACGTCTGATTTTTATTGTAATTAAGTCTTTTAATAATTGGTATCGGAGTAGCGCAAGACCGACTCCGAAACTCTTCAATCACTATTAGAACATTGTGAACGGAAAAAGGTTCGGATCTTGTCTGTAAAAGCCTACTTATTCCATTATAAAAAGATAGTTGCTCTCGTCCGAAAGTTCCGGTTGGAAGACAAAACCTTCGGGCGAAAAGAGCTGCATCTCTTCTACATGTCGGCATCGGCGAGTGAGAAGGTGTGCCGCCATCAGTCCGCGTGCCATTTTCGTATAGATGACGATCTGCTTGAGACCACCATCGGGTTGTGGCACTTTGAAGAGGGGTGTCACTACCCGTACAGCCTGTTCTACTCGTTTCCAGTCGAATAGCATTTTCATTTCTTCGCTTGCCAGAAAACATAGCTCACCGCCCTTTTCACGTACCTTTTCGATCAGAAAATCTGTTAGATGCGGTCGCCAGAAGTTGAACACCTCGTCTTCAACGGGTGCCCCCAGATGCGCAAATCCCTCCATTCTGTATGGACGAATCATGTCGCTCGGTCGCAAAAGACCATAGAGGAATGAGGTGATAAGAAGATGTTCGGAGGCATAAAGCCAATCGTCAGCACTGAAATTGGCGGGAGCAAGCTTCTTGAAAACCATACCCGTATAAGCCAATGCCGCGGGAGCAGTGGGCGAATCTTCATCGAAGAAGTGCTGCCAGCGTCGATGATTCTCTTCTGCCAGCTTTCTATTGATGCGGAGCAGTCCGCACAATTCTTCTATGTCGCAGGAAGATGCGGCCAAAGCAATCTTCGTACTCTGTTCCCGGAAGATCGGCGAAGTACTTGTCAAATGCGATGGTATACGTTTCGGCATACCGATCGTCTTGGCACATGAAAGGAGTATGAGCATAGGGCTTGATCCTGATATAAGCAAGAAGAGGAAGCCTCTGCCTGTCGTGACTCGTAGGCTTCCTCTTTGCTCCGTGTTTGCTACTTGGCTGTTTGGGACAAGATGTCTTTCATTAGCACGTCGAAATACTCTCCACGGGTGAGCACACCATCTTGTACAGCTACCACTTCTACTTCCCCAGAGGCCGCCATCACACCGTCTTCCCTGATAATGTCCTGCAAGAAGATGAGCTTGGGGCCTTTCTTGTGGCAGGTCAGACAGCTGCGGAAGCGATCGCCACTGCGCAAGGACTGTTTGAACGTTATCGTCACTTTGTAAACGAAAGCATCGAGCCCTTTCTCGTGCATTTGGCCGAAATTGTCTCCGAGGCTTTCCCAGAACTCATGGCGGGTGTGCTCCATATAGCGCTGATAGTTGCTGTTATTCACCACACCTTGCAAGTCACATTCATAATCTCTCACCTTCATGTCGAGGGAGAAAAAATATTCTTTCTCTTTCATATCGTTAGGTTTTGTCGGGATCGATAAGTGAAAATTCACGTTCTTCCCTACATCTTATTATTCTTCTCTTTTGTCGAATCGGTATAGTTTGTCCGATGGCCGTACTTTCTCCTTTACCGGGATGGAGATGCGTTGCCCCTTTGTCGCTTTTTGCACGGTTTGCAGTTCGTACCGGATCTCTTCTACTCTTTGGATGATCACACCTGTCGTAGGGCCTGTGATCACAATCTCATCGCCTACATGCAGTTCGCCGGACTCTATCTCGAATTCAGCCACACCGAGACGGCTGAAGTATTTGATCCCTTTGCCTACATATATTTTCTGGCGGGTAGCTCCTGAACCGTATAGATGCGTCCATTCGCCGAGTCGCTGTCCGAGGTAGTATCCATCCCAAAAACCTCGGTTGAATACGGTAGCTAATTGTTCGTCCCACCGATCTATAGCTTCCTTGTCATAGGTGCCGTTGCAGTATGCTTCGATCGCTTCCTTGTAGCTCCGGCAGACCGTATAGACGTATTCGGGGCCACGTGCCCGTCCTTCTATCTTGAACACTCGTACCCCGGCATCCATCATCTTATTGATGAAATGAATCGTCTTCAGGTCTTTCGGCGACATGATGTATTGGTTCTCAATGTCCAGTTCCAGATCACTATCCTTGTCCTTGACGGTGTAGCCCCTTCTGCAGATCTGTGCACAGGCACCCCTGTTGGCCGAGCTGTTGTGCTCGTGCAGACTTAGATAGCACTTGCCCGAGACAGCCATACACAGGGCACCGTGAGCGAACATCTCTATGCGAACGGGATGGCCTTTAGGTCCGCAGATATTGTCTCGGATGATGGTCTCATGGATCGTACGCACCTGATCCATATTCAGCTCTCTTGCCAATACGACCACATCGGCAAAGTGTGAGTAAAAGCGCAGAGCCTCCGCATTGCTGATATTGAGCTGAGTGGACAGGTGCACTTCTACTCCGATCTCGTTGGCATACGTCATCGCAGCCACGTCGGAAGCTATGATGGCAGATATCTGTGCCTTTTGTGCTGCGTCGATAATGGAGCGCATGAGTACTATGTCCTCATCGTATATGACAGTGTTCACCGTTAAATAGCTCTTTACGCCCTTCTCTGTGCAGATCTCTGCTATTTTGTACAGATCTTCCGTGGTGAAGTTGTTAGCAGATCGGGCGCGCATATTCAGTCCTTCAATCCCGAAGTAAACGGAATCAGCTCCTGCTTTGATGGCTGCCATAAGCGATTCGTACGAACCGACAGGAGCCATTATCTCGAAGTCGTTTACATTCATTTCTTTCAATAAGTCAGAGGGCGTGAGACGGCTCGTCCGGATGCAGCCAGGGAGCTACATCCGATAGCGGCATACGTACAAAGTCCCGTTGCCACATTTGCGGGTGGGGCAGTTCCAGTTCGGGCGATTGTACCTTCGGGTATGTGGTATGCAATAGAATGTCTATATCGATCGGACGGTCGTGATAGATCCCTCCATTGCTTTTTTGTGTGCGACCCAATTCCCTTTCGATGGCTTGTGTGATATGCAGAATGTCCTGTGGTTTGAGCTTCGATCGCAAAGCCACCACCGCATTGAGGAAAGGATGAGGCGATTCGAACCCCCACGGTTCGGTTTCATAGAACCGAGAAAGGGTGAGCAGTCTGCCCACCCTCGTTTGTAGCATATCCAACGCTGCAGACAACAAACTGTGTCGATCGCCTAAGTTGCTGCCCAAAGAAAGATATACTATGCCCATACTCAATCGATAATGAGCATGGCATCGCCATAAGCACCGAAACGATACTTTTCTTTTACAGCGAGGTCGTATGCACTCATAATCAGCTCATGACCTCCGAAAGCGGCTGTCATCATCAGTAGGGTAGAGAGTGGCATATGGAAGTTCGTAACCAAAGCAGAGGGCAGATGGAATTCGTATGGAGGAAAGATGAAGCGATTGGTCCAACCTTCGAACGGCTTGAGATGACCGTCCGTGCTCACGGCCGTTTCCAAAGCACGAAGAACGGAAGTCCCTACGGCGCAGATCTTCTTTTCTTCATCCCACGAGCGGTTGATGTTTATGCACGGCTCTTCCGTGATATACATCTCCTCGCTATCCATTTTGTGCTTGGTCAGATCTTCTACATCGATGTCGCGATAAGCCCCCAAAGCATGGTGTACCGTTATGTAAGAAAAACGGCAGTCCTTGATCTCCAGTCGTTTCATCAGCTCGCGGCTGAAATGAAGACTGGCAGCAGGTGCCACCACGGCACCTTCCACTTCGGCAAATATGCTTTGATACCTCTCCGGATCCTCCTCGTTTACTTCCCGATCGATGTACTTCGGTAGAGGAGTCTGTCCCAATTGGAAAAGCAGTTCCTTGAACTCCTCATGTGAGCCATCGTACAGGAAGCGCAGCGTACGTCCTCGGGAGGTCGTATTGTCTATTACCTCTGCCACCAGCTCTTCGTCGTTGCCGAAGTAGAGCTTATTGCCTATACGTATTTTGCGGGCAGGATCCACGAGGACATCCCACAGCTTCAGACGTTCATTCAGTTCGCGGAGGAGGAAAACCTCGATCTGAGCACCGGTTTTCTCTTTATTACCATAGAGGCGAGCAGGAAAAACACGGGTATTGTTGAAGACGAAGGTATCACCCTTGTCGAAATACTCCAGAATGTCCTTGAAAACGCGATGTTCGATTTCTCCTGTACGACGATGTACGACCATCATCCGCGATTCGTCGCGGAACTTGGTCGGCTCCAACGCGATCAGTTCGTCCGGAAGATTGAATTTGAACTTGGATAATTTCATAGCGATATATGTTGCCGTTAGTTATTTTTTGCTTGCAGGTATGGAGGATGGATCGGCCTCTTTTTGTTCGAACTCCGGTTCATAAGCAAAACCGAGACGATCGAACCATTGTTCCAGCTCATCCGTCGAAAGACAGTCTTCGATTCGTGCATCGCCTACTCTTGTCCTGCGCAATGCCTCCAAATGTCCCCCTGATCCGAGGGCTTCGGCTATGTCGCGGGCCAAGGCACGTATGTAAGTGCCTTTGGTGCATACGATGCGTAGCGTGATCAGGGGGAGGTCGTACTCCAGCAGTTCGATCTCGTCGATCTGCAAGGTGCGGGTTTTCAGCTCCACCTCTTTCCCCTTACGTGCCAAATCGTATGCACGTTTCCCGTTCACGCGAACGGCCGAGAACACGGGAGGCACTTGTTCTATCGTTCCCGTGAATCGAGGTAGTATGTCCAGAACCGATTGGTGCGTGATATGTTCGTACGGGAAGAAGGCGTCCGGCTCGGTTTCCTTGTCGAAGCTCGGTGTCGTGGCTCCCAGTCTGATAGTGGCAATGTACTCTTTCGTGCCGGCCTGCAGTACATCGATTTGCTTCGTGGCACGCCCTGTACACAGGATCATCACGCCTGTTGCCAGCGGATCCAATGTGCCTGCATGCCCTACGCGCAGCTTCTTGATCCCCATCCGACGACAAGCCCGATAGCGGAATTTATTGACCAAGTCGAACGAAGTCCATGTCAGAGGTTTGTCGAAGTAGAGCACTTCGCCCTCGCGCAGGTGGAGCGGACGATCTATTTGTTTCATGTTTCCGATTCAGACAGCTAAGGATACTCCTGAGAGCATCAGTACGATAAGCAGACCGCCAACCAAGATACGATAATAGCCGAATGCCTTGAACCCATATCGGGTGAGGAATCCGATGAAGAACTTGATCGCAGCCAGTGCTACGATAAAGGCCACGATATTGCCTACGAGGAGCACGGTCATGTGCTCTCTGAAAATCTCTATCCCGCCCTCCTTGTAGAGCTTGTAAGCCTTGAGCAGGGTGGCACCGAGCATCGTAGGTACTGCCAGAAAGAAGGAAAACTCCGCAGCTGCCTTGCGGCTTAGCTTTTGCTGTTGGCCGCCGACTATGGTAGCCATCGAGCGTGAGAGCCCGGGCAGGAATATGGCCAGACATTGGAATAGCCCTATGACTAATGCTTTGGGGTATGTGACCAGTTCCCGGTCCGATGAGGCAAACAGCTTATCGACGAATAGCATGAAGATACCACCGAGGAATAGCACGACGGCCACTACCCAGACACTGCCCAGCATCCTATCCACCCAGTCCTCGAACAGGAATCCCAGGATAACGGCCGGAACGAGTGCGATCAGTAGCTTCCAATAGAGATCGAACCGGCTCAGAAATTCCACCCCTTTGCCTTGGCCTAAGGCTCGTGGTGCCACGGGAAAACAGAAAAAACGCTTCCGGTATAGTACCAGAACGGATAGGATGGCTCCGAACTGTATCATCACAGTGAAGGCTTTGACAAAGGAAGTGCTCTCTATGCCCATTATACCTTCGGCGATAATCATATGTCCGGTGGAAGACACCGGAAGAAACTCGGTTAGGCCCTCTACGATGGCTAAAACGATGGCTTGTAGTATGGTCATATTGTCTTGCGGGAAGATGGCGACTTCTTCGTCGGAACAGGTATTAAATTACTTGACCGCGATGTGCAGTCGCAGCCTGATCGTCAGAAGAGTCCGCTTTAGGAGGGTTACTTGCGGTTGTCTTTTTTCTCCGGCGATACCATGATGGCATATACCATCAGGACGAAGCCGGCCATGCTCACCCACGGGGCTATCTGTATCCGCTTGGCACTGAAAATATCCGGATTGAAGCTTACTTGGTCGGCTGACCCTCCCCCTGACATCAATATGAAGCCCAGAATAATGAGGATAGCGGATACCCCCATCAAGATAAAGTTCTTTTTCCCGAAAAGCATAGTATGCTGTTTGATTGTCTTAGTTGGTTTGTCAATATTCCCTGCCCCCTATACGAGGTGCATCTTGCCCCCATCCATACGGATGTATTTGTTCGTTGCAGCACGTGCCGAAAAAGCAGATATCAGTATGCCCACAAGCAGCATGCCTCCGGCTATGATCAGGAGGTTTTCCACTGTGAGGTAGGGGCGCAAACTCTTGTTCAAAGCATATTCATCAGTTGCGTATAGGGCTATGCCCAGGAGCACGATGGCAAGCAAAGCGGCCACGAGTCCATTGAGCATGCTGTAGCGGACGAAGGGCTTGCGGATAAAGCGAGGTGTGGCACCCACCAGCGTCATGGTACGGATGCTGAATCGCTTCGAATAGATGAGCAAGCGGGTGGTATTATTGATCTGTATATAGCTGATCAGAAGAAGCAAGGCTGCCAGGATGAGTAGTACGAGACCGATGCGGCGTGTATTGCGGTGTACTATGTCGAACATATCTGCCCTGTATTGCAGATTGTCCACTCCATCCCATGTCCGAATGGCTGAGTCGATCGCTTTCAGACTGTCCGGATGGGTGTATTGGGCCTTGAGGTGAACGCACATTTCCGCCTGTAGGGGATTATAGCCGAGCATCTTAGCCGGATCGTCTTCGCCCAGTTCTTTTTTCATCTCCTCGAGGGCTTGATCGGCAGAGATATAGCTGACATCTTTGACGAAGGGTGTGGCCACTATCTGTCGTTGTAGCTCTTGTATCTGCGTTTCATCCATGTCGGAGGATAATAGCAGATTGAAGGAGAGGTCTTCTCTCACGGAATTGCCTATTCCTCTGCCGATAAACTCGATAATGCCGATGGCCCCCAAAAGGAAGAGCACAACAGTAATACTCATAATGGCCAAAAACCTCGAATGGAAAAAGGCCGAAGACCGCTTCTTGTTCTTTTGTGACATTCTTTTTGCTGTATCTCAGAGATAGAATCGGAGACTGAAGCCCCTCTGCCGGCCGGCGGTGGATTTGATCATCGGCGGATCGGATTCAGAGAGTAATGGCCTGTCATTCTTTTGTAAAAGGCCGAAACACCCCAATTTCTCCGCAAAAATAGTATATAATATGGTATGGGGCTGTATTTTTCTCGGACAAGATATCCCTTCCTTCGCCCATTCTCAAGCATGCTATATATAATAGCGGAGTAGGGGCTATCTCCAGAGAGAGGGCAAAAACACTCTGTGTGGCTGTTTCTCTGATTTGCATCCATTGATTCGATTGGTACGGTTTACGCATGGAATGTTGTGTAGGCGAGATATCAGGCGAGAGGGTCGAATGAAAGGGGCGCGCTTTATGGTGATGCCGGCTGTTCCGAAGCGAAATGGATAGGAGGCCGCATCTTGCGGTCCCATGCCATTTGCCATCTCATGGTTTGCGAACCGCAATCGCTGCGATTCTTACGCGTGTTTCCTGAAAAAGTGGAACCGGAATTTTTTCGTTTTGGTTCGGGAATTTTTTACTTCCCGCGCCAAAGCGAAAATTTTCTCGAGCCACGTTTTTCGGAGCGTAGTGTCGGAAAATTTTCGTGCCAAAACCATCGGATTGCCATTTCTCATACTCTGTCGGATTTTCTTATGGGAGCAAGAGCGGATAAAATTGGGTGATACCTTCCCGAATGTGGCGGTTGGAACTTCATTCGCAGAGCTGTTTCGTTTTCGAAATAGAAGACGGATAAGGTGAGTTTCTTAATCGACTGTGTGCGATTATGATAGATATGTCGATCTCAATGAGGAGAGTAACGAAAAGTTGTTGTAAATTTGCAGCGCTTTTGAGAGATATGACCATATAATGTCCAATCTATTAGCAACAAAACGATTTTTAAAAACAAATGGAGAACTTAAAGAACATTCAGCCCAGAGAGGATTTCAACTGGGAAGAGTTTGAAGCCGGTGGTGCCAAAGCTGCCGTGAGCCGTCAGGAGCAGGAGGCTGCTTATGACAAAACCCTCAACACCATCAAGGAAAAAGAAGTGGTGATGGGTACGGTAACTGCTATCAACAAGCGTGAGGTGGTTATCAACGTAGGGTACAAATCGGAAGGTGTGGTACCTGCAACGGAATTCCGCTACAATCCGGACCTGAAAGTGGGTGAGGAAGTGGAAGTTTACATCGAGAATCAGGAAGATAAGAAGGGTCAGCTCGTCTTGTCTCACCGCAAAGCTCGTGCAGCACGTTCTTGGGAGCGTGTGAACGAGGCTCTCGAAAAAGACGAAATCGTAAAGGGCTATGTGAAGTGTCGTACCAAGGGTGGTATGATCGTCGATGTATTCGGCATCGAGGCTTTCCTCCCGGGATCGCAGATCGACGTGCGCCCCATTCGCGACTACGATGCATTCGTTGACAAGACGATGGAATTCAAGATTGTGAAGATCAATCAAGAATACAAGAACGTAGTCGTTTCTCACAAGGTGCTTATCGAAGCAGAGCTCGAACAACAGAAGAAAGAAATCATCGGCAAGCTCGAAAAAGGACAGGTACTCGAAGGTATCGTCAAGAATATCACTTCTTACGGTGTGTTTATCGACCTCGGCGGTGTGGATGGTCTTATCCACATCACGGACCTTTCTTGGGGTCGTGTGGCTCATCCGGAAGAAATCGTACAGCTGGATCAGAAGATCAATGTCGTTATCCTCGACTTCGATGAAGATCGCAAGCGTATCGCCCTCGGTCTGAAGCAGCTGATGCCTCATCCATGGGATGCTCTCGATAGCGAACTCAAGGTGGGCGACAAGGTGAAAGGTAAAGTAGTGGTGATGGCCGATTACGGTGCTTTCGTTGAGATTGCACAGGGAGTTGAAGGTCTTATCCACGTGAGCGAAATGTCATGGACGCAGCACTTGCGTTCTGCTCAGGACTTCCTGCATGTAGGCGACGAAGTGGAGGCTGTGATCCTGACACTCGATCGAGAAGAGCGCAAGATGTCGCTTGGTCTGAAGCAACTCAAGCCGGATCCCTGGGCAGATATCGAGACTCGTTTCCCCGTAGGTTCTCGTCACCATGCCCGTGTTCGCAACTTCACCAATTTCGGTGTATTTGTTGAGATCGAAGAGGGCGTGGACGGCTTGATTCATATCTCTGACCTTTCTTGGACGAAGAAGATCAAACACCCCAGCGAATTTACGGAAGTAGGTGCTGATATCGAAGTTCAGGTAATCGAGATCGACAAGGAAAACCGTCGTCTCAGCCTGGGCCACAAGCAGCTAGAAGAGAATCCTTGGGATGTATTCGAGACGGTATTCACCGTAGGATCTATCCACGAAGGAACGGTAATCGAGGTGATGGACAAGGGAGCTGTCGTTTCACTGCCTTACGGTGTGGAAGGCTTTGCCACTCCGAAGCATATGGTGAAGGAGGACGGTTCACAGGCTGTGCTCGAAGAGAAGTTGCCTTTCAAGGTTATCGAATTCAACAAGGATGCCAAGCGTATCATCGTATCTCATAGCCGTGTATTCGAAGATGAGCAGAAAGCAGCTCAGCGCGAAGCCAATGCAGAGCGCAAGGCTGAAGCCAAAGCTGCTCAGAAGGAAGCTGCAGCCGAAGCTGCCAACCCGGCACAGGCTGTAGAGAAAGCCACTCTCGGTGATCTCGGCGAATTGGCCGCATTGAAAGAGAAGCTTTCAGAAAACTAAAAACTCCCATGGATCATACGCCCAAGAGCGTATGATCCACCTTATAAAATAGGCTGCACCGAAAACATTCGGCGCAGCCTATTTTTATTATTCGCTTCCCACCACTCCCCAAACAGCGTTACAAGTAGATGAGTAACGCAGAGGGATCAAGAGCAAACAACAAGTACGTTAGACGTAGCAAAACTATTACACATGCCCATAGCTCCAATCCTTCAATAGTTATTGTTGGTGGAGTTTGGTGGAGGTGGTAGCCTTACCGAAAGAAGGTGAAATTGACGGAGCCGTAGGCTCTATGTTCCTCAAATCGGGTATGCTCCGTAAAGCTGAAATCCTTGGGGTGTTCGAGGATGAATAGCCCATCTTCAGCCAGTATATTGCTTTCTAATACCTTGGTCGGCAGGCTCTCCAGTTCGGCCAATGTATAGGGCGGATCGGCAAAGACCAAGTCGAAGCGGCGGCATTCTTTGTTGCGTTCCAAAAAGTGGAATACGTCTGTCTCGAAGACTCTCCAGCAGTTTTCCTCGTTCAGACGCTTAATGAGGGTGCGAATAAAAGCTGCATGTTCACGGCGTTTCTCTACGGAAGTGACGGAAGAACAACCCCGAGAAACCAATTCCAATGCTATACTCCCCGTGCCGGAAAACAGGTCGATAGCCGAAAGTCCTTCGAAATCGAAACGGTTGGACAGGATGTTGAAGAGGTTCTCTTTGGCAAAATCCGTTGTGGGACGGGCATTGAAGCTTTTGGGTACATCGAAACGCCTGTGTCCGTATTTACCTCTGATTACACGCATAGGGAAAGATGTGGAGAAGAGACTTCGAGTATGGCGTTACATTAGACCGGCTCTTTGCTCAGTTCGATATGGCGGAAGAACGGTTCCAATGTTTGCCTGAGATCATCCTTTCCGACAGAGTGGTCGCGGACATTTTGTTGGATACAGATAACGATACGGTCATGCTCTATATCCAACCGTAAGCTCTTCCAGACAGTGACCAGATAGAAAAGGACTTCTTCCTCGACAGAGCGAATAGCTTGATTGTCCGTGAGGCTGTATGTATTGGCAAAGAGCAGACTGCCTCCTTCGAATACGAAGAGGTCGAGTTTGTCATGCCGGAGATTGAGGGCAACTCTTTTGGCCGTATGCTGCCGGCTCTGTCGCTCCGTTTCTTTGAAAAAGGGGATAAAGTCGGGGGCGAACTCTGTTCCTACCTGTGTCCTTCTTAGAAATTCATAGAGAGGCTTGTCCCATCCCAAAATCAGCATCTTATCCTGATGAGACAGGTTGTACTCCATGACGGCTACACCCTTGCCTTCGTCCGGCAAGTGGACAGCAGTCCTCAGCCAGTAGTCGGCTCTACCCTCTTCGTACAAAGCGCGAGGAATGAGAACATACGAATCCGGGCTGTAACTGACGTGTACGTGGCGGTATGGGTAGGTGAGATGTTGGTAATGGAAAAAAAGCTCCTTCACAGCAGAGCAATAGTCTTCTGCTCCTGAGTCGAAAGGATAGGCACATCTGGCGCATGGCTTACCCTCCGTATCGAAGAGGCTAAAAATAAGTCCATCCGACAGGAATCGGATGGACATATCGTAGCTTTCTGCAGTGTGAGCAGAGAGGGGGGTAGCCGGAATATCGGAAGAAGGGATTTCCACGCGCTATACTTCCGAGAGATTATTCCCAGTTACCGGTATTCTTCACTTCTTTCAGAGATCCGATGCGCAGACCGGCATATCCATTGGCACGAGCTTCTGCATCGTTGATTTTCATTCTCAGACGAACCTGATCCTGATCGCTGAGGTAGTCAACGAAAGGCACTGATGCTTGGAATACGGACACGTTTATTGTATCCTGACCGATCTCCTGCTGGATGGAACCTACTTCGACCAAGATCTTTTTGCCGGCAAAACCGGGAATATCCAAGACTGTATTAGGATCAATACCTTTGAGCAGAGAGTCCTTGGCTGCAACCCAAACCGTATCGCGCTTGAGCAAGCCTGCACGAGCTGCCTGCGCTTCGGTCATTCCTTTGTCGCGCATGTCGTCGGTGTATTCGCCTTCGGCATTCACGTAGTAGACACGACCGTTGGCCAGGAAACCTACCAATTCATCTGCTGTGGCATAGCGACCATACATGCTTTCGAATGCAGCTTGATAGTCGGCTATGTTTTTCAGCTTCTTTTGGATAGCTGTTTCACGACTGGCCTGAATCTTGTCGAAACTAACGGGGGTGTATATGCTCATCACGGTGAGATATGCCAACACCACGACTGCTACAGCCACCAAAATCTTGATTAAAGTTTTCATCGTTATCTTACTTTGTTTTTGTATTAAATTCTCTTCTAAAGACGCTTCCTAATCCGTATTGCCCCACCGAATCCGAGCATATCGTTCAAAGGAAGTAACTTAGTCCCCGCAAATATACGATTTGTATAAAGATGGACAATTATTTGGCCGGGCAAATATTGAAAAATTTGCCATTTACCCCGACGCAAAGCCAAGATTCGGCTATTCGATCTTTGGCAAAGTATCTGCTCGACAGGGAGCCTTATTCGGTTTTTTTGCTTCGCGGATATGCCGGTACGGGTAAGACACAGCTTATCGCTTCGGTGGTGCAGACCATCCTGCAGCAAGGTGCGCATTGTGAGCTATTGGCACCGACCGGACGTACTGCCAAGGTGTTGACATCCTACACTCGGCATCAGGCTTATACCATTCATCGACAGATCTATCAGGCTTCCGCTGCGGGGATAGAGGAGGGCGGCTCCTATCGCATCCGTCGCAGCAGCCCTACCGGTACAGTATTTATCGTGGACGAATCCTCTATGATCGGGAATGAAAGTGTCGAACCTACGCCCTTTGGCTCGGGTAGCTTGCTGAACGATTTGCTGGCATACGTGAACGAAACGGATGGTTGCCGTCTGATTCTGGCCGGAGATATGGCACAGCTTCCGCCGGTCGGCAGTGTGGTGAGTCCGGCATTGGATGCCGGTGTAATGGAAACTTTCTACGGATTGCGCATATATGAATGTACACTGACCGAGGTAGTACGTCAGCAGAAAGAATCCGCCATTCTCTCTTTGGCCACGAGCCTACGCCGTTTACTTTCCGATGGTATTTCTGACAAAATCAAGTTGAACATAAGGGATTCGGGAGATGTGTCGGCTATTTCCGGTGCTGAACTGATAGAAGCACTGGATGCTTCGTTTCGGACTGTAGGCATGGACGAGACCATTATTGTCAGCTATTCCAATAAACGTGCTTTGGCCTATAATCTGGGCATCCGCAGTCAGGTATTGTACTACGAAGAAGAGTTGGTACGGGGCGATCGATTAGTGGTGACGCGCAACAACTATCGTTATTGTGACAGGCGAGACAAGACCGACTTCGTGGCTAATGGAGAGATCGTAGAGATTCTGCGGTTGGGCAAGCGATACGAGCTGTATGGATTCCGATTTGCAGATGCCACCATCAATCTGGTAGAGCAGGGGCGTGAGATAGAAGCGAGGCTATTGCTCGATGGACTGACGGCGGAAACAGCCGGTCTTACCCATGTACAGAGGCAAAAACTGTATGATGCCGTTGCGGAAGACTATAGTTCGGTGGAGAGCGTCCCTGCTCGGCGCAAAGCGATCAGAGAGGATGCTTTCTTTTCGGCCTTGGAAGTAAAGTATGCCTATGCCATCACCTGCCACAAAGCTCAGGGAGGCCAGTGGAAGCATGTTTATGTCGATATGGGTATGCTTAGCTATCTGCCTCACGACGAACAACTCTGTCGTTGGCTTTATACGGCAGTAACCAGAGCTTCGGAACGGCTCTATCTCGTCAATACTCCGAAAGACATGATGCCGTAAGAGAGAGGGCAGTCTCTTACAAACGGAAGTAGAGGCCGATACTCACCAATTCGTTCACCTGCCAATATGTTCCTTTGCCTTCCGGTAGTGACACACTGTCGTCATAGCGCAGGTACAGATATAAACGGGTGCTCAGCAGTCGGGTGAGCGACAGGTTGAGGGCATTCTCAAATTCTGCCACCGTATTATCGTATGTGGTATTGGCATACAGGCGCGACTGCCAACTCAGGCGACTATCGAAGTTCCATACGAGTTCGGCTTTTATGGCCGAACCCAATTCGTGTACAATGGTCTTTCCTTCGGGAAAACCGTGGCGGGCCAAGTCTATATCGTCTCTGACCGACCATTTGAGGATGTACGAGACGGGAGATAGGAACAGTCCCAGTTTAGCGGACTTGCCATAAACCTTTTTGCTTTTCGTATCCAACTCGTATTTCATACCGAGACCCGTATTGAAGATTATCGGAGCGAGGAATGCAGATTGTTTCTTCAAGCTGTTTTCAGCTCGGTTCGTAAATAGCTGTGTACGCATTTCAGCATCCAAGGAGTAGTACCATTGCTTGAACGCCTTGTAGCCGAAGTTGGATCGCAGACGGAGCAAATCCTCTGCTACTCGATAGCGATTGACCGTGTCTTTGGCTGCGTTGAAGATGCTGAGTTTGTTTTCCAACTCATTTTTCCAGCGAATCTTCTTGTTGCGATACTGACGGACAATCAGATTGCTGAACATGATATTCAGATTGCTCGATCCCCCTTTGTACCAGTTTTCGGAAATGTAGTTCTGGGAGAATTGCAACATGGTCTCCATATTGAAAAACCAGTAGCGAGGTTTGAGTTCGATGCCACGGATTTTTCCCGGTTGGATGATCCTGTCTGATAGAGCACCCCCATTGATAAGCGGCATGTCTTGTGACTTGATATAGGAATAGTCCGGGCCGAAAGGCTCCAATTCCGTGCGGCTGTACGTGAAGAGATCTAATCGACGATACTGAAGCTCGGTCAGCACCCTGCGTGCCAAATCCACTTCTGCAATCATATCGCTCAAATCCGGTACCGGAACGGGATCTTTCCCACAGGCTTTTTGCAAGCGAGAGGGTATCTCAGGTATGGTGATATGCCAGAGTCCTTCGGATAGAGGGGTGGACGAGTTTTCTGCTACGAGTGGTAGCTGCAGATAGCTCATCAGTAGGCGGCCGGAGGCTATAGGTGCTGTCGGCAGACTGTCTGTATCCGCTAAGAGGTGATTCTGCGGTCGGGGTACGGGAACAGTCGGTTTCGATGCTATGGCATCGGCAGCTCCGATGGAACAGCAGAACAGGAATATGGAGAGGAGGTATCTTATCTTCATCGTAGTCAAATCGTTTTTATATAACCGTTTTTGCGCGGGCAAAGTTATACCAATCTTTATTTTCTTTTTCGGGGTTTTTCATTGAGCTTAAATAAGTCTTTCACTCTTAGCATCTTTATCTTTATTGAAAAAGAAAACCCCGAGAGTTTTTATTTGACTCTCGGGGTTCGCTTTCGTTTATTACCTGTTGTGCAGGGGCGATTTTATTGATTGTTGAAAACCTCACATGCACCGCAGAGGCTCGGAACCAAATTGCGGTCCCCATAGCCATTGTCGATACGGGCTACGTTGAGCCAGAACTTATTCTCACGCAGGTATTCCAGCGGGTAGGCTGCCTTTTCGCGAGAGTATGGATGCGACCAGTCGTTGGCTGTTACCTCGTACTGAGGATGCGGAGCATTCTTCAGTACGTTGTCGGTAGCATCCTGTTCGCCGCGAGCCACTTCCTGGATCTCTTCCCAGATGCAGTTCATCACATCTATGAAACGATCCAGTTCGGCCAGACTCTCGCTCTCGGTCGGCTCTATCATCAGAGTGCCATGTACGGGGAAGGAGAGCGTCGGAGCATGGTAGCCGAAGTCCATCAGACGCTTGGCTATATCGTTCTCGTCGATACCGCTTTCTTTGATCTTGCGGCATTCGAGGATCAGCTCATGACCTACGCGGCCTGTGGCTCCCGTATAGACGATACCGAAAGTATCTTTCAGACGGTTGGCCATGTAGTTGGAGTTCAGGATGGCGATTTTCGTAGCTCTGCGCAGACCTTCGTAGCCCATCAGGCGAATGTATGCGTAGGTGATAGTCGTTACCCCTGCACTTCCGTATGGAGCGGCGGATACCTCCAAGCCGTTGTAGTCCTCACGCAGCGGGTGGGATGGCAGGAATGGAGTCAAGTGCTTGGCCACACAGATAGGACCTACACCCGGACCTCCACCTCCGTGGGGGATGGCAAAGGTCTTGTGCAGATTCAAGTGGCACACGTCCGCTCCGATGAAGCCCGGGCTGGTCAGTCCTACCTGAGCATTCATATTGGCACCGTCCATATACACCTGACCACCACACTCGTGGATACGACGGCAGAGATCGATAATGTTAGTCTCGAAGATACCATGCGTACTCGGGTAAGTGATCATCATGGCAGCGATTTGGTCCTTGTGTTGTTCCGTCTTGGCCATGAAGTCGTCCATATCTACGTTGCCTCGGTCGTCGCAAGCTACCGTCACCGTATCGTATCCGCACTGGATGGCACTGGCCGGATTGGTGCCGTGGGCAGAAGCCGGCAAGATAACCAGATGGCGGTGTCCCTGTCCGATGCTGTTCAGATAGCCGCGAATAGCGAGCAATCCGGCGTATTCGCCTGCTGCTCCGGAATTAGGCTGGAGCGAAGTAGCGTCGAAACCGGTGATTACGGCCAAGTAATGTTCCAGACTTTCGAGCATCTCGTTGTAGCCTTCCGTCTGGTCTTTGGGAGCATACGGGTGGATGGCGTTGAACTGCGGCATCGAGAGGTTGAACAGCTCGGATGCGGCATTCAGCTTCATCGTACAAGAACCCAGCGGAATCATGGAGTGCGCCAGAGAAATGTCCTTGCGTTCGAGGCGTTTGATGTAGCGCATCAGCTCCGTCTCCGTGTGGTAGTTGTTGAATACGTCGTAGTCCAGGAAGTTCGACGTACGGGCAAAGGCACCATCGAAATAACGCTTGTCAATGGCAATGTCCTCCGTGATTGTCTCCTCTTTGCCCAGAACGGATGAGAAGATATAGAGCAGAACGCCGAGGTCGGAGGGCAACGTAGTCTCATCCAAGCTGATGACGATGCTACCATCGGCGGGGTAGAAGAAGTTCACGCTGCACTCTTCAGCCAGTTCGCGTACTTTTTCTACTGTGACATCGGCCGGCAGCTCCACACGAAGTGTGTCGAAGAAGTTCTTGTTCGTGAGCTTATAGCCGAGCCCGGCGAGCTTCTCGCTGATAAATCCTGCATAAGCATGTACCCTGCCGGCTATATGGCGCAAGCCGTCAGCACCGTGATACACGGCATAGAAGCTGCTCATCGTGGCCAACAAAGCCTGTGCGGTACAGATATTCGATGTGGCTTTCTCACGCTTGATGTGCTGTTCGCGCGTTTGCAATGCCAGACGATAAGCCGGACGTCCGTATGCGTCTTTGGACATACCGATGATACGGCCGGGGATGTTGCGCTTGTAGTCCATGCTTGTGGCCAAATATCCTGCCGAGGGACCACCGTAATACATGGGAATACCGAAACGCTGTGCCGATCCGAATACGATGTCGGCACCCCATTCACCCGGAGGAGTCAGGATGGTCATACTCAAGAGGTCGGCTGCTACGGCTACCTTGGCGTTGCCGGCATGAGCCGCTTCGATGAATGCCTTATAATCATTGACCGAGCCTTCTGCATCGGGGAACTGTACGATGGCGGCAAATACTTCGGGTGTGAAGCCGAATGTCTTGTAGTCGCCCACCACGATCTGCATACCCTGAGGTATGATACGGGTGCGGATCACTTCGATCGTAGAGCGGAATACATTCTTGTCCACGAAGAGAACGTTGGCTCCAGCCTTGATTTGTGTGCGCGAACGGGTATCGAAGAACATACGTGCGGCTTCGGCACCAGCAGTGGCTTCATCGAGGAGCGAGCAGTTCGTCAGGGGCAGCCCTGTCAGTTCGGTGATCACCGTCTGGAAATTGAAGAGAGCCTCCAGACGTCCCTGTGATACCTCCGCCTGATAAGGTGTGTAGGAAGTGTACCACGCGGGATTCTCCAATACGTTGCGCTGGATGGGAGCCGGTGTGACTGTATCGTACCAGCCTTGTCCGATGTAGGAGGTGAAGACCTTGTTCTTGGATCCCAGTTCCATGAAATGCTCGAGCAGTTCGCGCTCGGTCATGGCTTCGGGCAGATCAAGAGGTTCGGACAGCAGGATGTCGCCGGGGATCGTTTCGCGGATCAGCTGATCCATTGACTCTACGCCTATGGTCCGGAGCATGACGGAGAGGTCGCGCTCGGCAATACCTATATGGCGGTTTTCGAATTTGTTCGTATTCATTATTCTAATCGAGAAAAGGGTTATTAGTTCGTTCGTAAGCTATCGTAGAGGTAGGCCCGTGTCCGGGGTAGACTACCGTATCGTCGGGAAGAGGGAGAAGTTCTGCGCGAATACTCTTTTTCAGCAGTTCGTAGCTACCGCCCCACAAGTCGGTCCGGCCCACGTCACCGGCAAAGAGCGCATCGCCGGTAAATACCGCTTGGGCCTGTGGGCAATAGAATGCCAGATGACCGGGCGAGTGCCCCGGGACGAAAAGCACCTTGATGGTACTCTCTCCCAACTGAAGAACGTCGCCCGGAGCAATGTATTGTATCGGCGGTTCGTCCATCGTGCCGAACATGCCGAATGCTGCCAGCTGCTTGGACGGAGACGGCATTTCTTCCACTTCAGCCCGATGCGTGAGCACAGGCAGGCCGAAGGTTTTGGCTGCAAAGCCATTGCCCCAGGCATGGTCGAAGTGCAGGTGCGTGTTGAGCAGGAGCTTTACTGTGAGCTGCTGTTCCTGAACGAAGCGGAGTAGCTGCTTCTCTTCGCTCCCATCCATACAGCCGCAGTCGATAAGTGCAGCTTCGCCCGTGGAGTTGTAAAGGATATATGTATTTTCTGCCACCGAGTTGAAGGTGAACATCTTTACTTTAGTCGTTGTCATAGAGGTAAGTAGACCACTTTTTTTGTTTTGAAATACGCTTCCTCGAAGGTCGGCCACAGCTCCTCTGTCATTGCCTTGTTCCGGAATGGCAGTATCTCGTGCTGAAGCTCTCCGCCCTTGAGGCAGATAAGCCCGTTGGGGAGCGCGTTTTGCTGATCTTCGTGCCGAATGAGCTTCCTGCAGATCTTGGCCAGTTCACTCAGTTTCATCACGGCACGGCTGACTACGAAGTCGAATTTCTCATCTATGCTTTCCGCCCGACAGTGCATGGTGCGCACATTGTCAAGCCCCAAGGCTTCGGCTATGGCGGCGGCCACTTTCACCTTTTTGCCGATGCTGTCCACCAGCAAAAAGGATACCTCAGGAAACAGAATCGCCAAGGGAATACCCGGAAATCCTCCGCCTGTGCCCAGATCCAATACACTTGTGCCGGGTTTGAAGTTCAGCATGCGAGCTATCCCCAAGGAATGCAACACATGGTGCGGATACAAATTGTCTATATCCTTTCGGGAAATGACATTGATAAGGGCATTCCAATGCGTGTACAGCGGTCCCAGTTGCCCAAACTGCTCGCGTTGTCGTTCGGACAAGTGGGGGAAGTATTTCTCGATGATCTCTATACCTGAAGCCTGGGGCAACAGCTCTTCGGGCATTTGCTGCGTATTCGTCATATCGGTCGAAACAAAAGGAGGGGGACTACGGCAGGTAACGCTTCAGGGGCGAATCGTCTCTTAGTAAAGGTGCCAATACGTCATAGCCGAGACGGACATAGACAGCACCTCTGGCATAAGCAGCTATCTGGTACTCATTGAAACAGTATGTGAGGCCCTTGTCATCGATCATAAAATTACCATTGGGCTGTATTTCTTCTGCGTTGAAGAAACCTATTGCATCCAATTCGGACGGCTTGGTCTTGCCGAAATCCTGTACCAATTGTCCTATGATGAGTGCGGACAGCTTTTCCGCATAGCTGATCTTGAACAGATCCCGCTCTTCGAGTATCTTGCCCGTAGAGCGAAGGATGTTGGCGAAGCGGACTGTGTTCTCCGGATGCGCACCGCCTTCGTACGTGTATGTATTGATACGTGTGGAGATCAATCCCGTGTCGCAATAAGCGATGGTATTTTCCTGCTTGTAGATGTAGTCCAGAAGGTCTAAGGGAAGTCCTTGCAGACTGGCTTCGGCATTGTTCGAGCGATAGTCTTCGCCCAGCACTCGCGCATAGCCTTCCATGGCATTCTCCGGCGAAGACGAATCCATCAGACTGTCCCCGAAGAGCAGCCCATTGAACACTTCTGTGAGCATGTCGTCCCCCGAAGGATAGACGTAGCTGATCACCACATGCAGCGATGGCGTGTCGATGTCCGCTCGCAGTGGAATATAGCGTTCGAGGTAGGCCGAATCGAACGTGATGTCCTTCGATTCGGCAGCTTTGTTCTTGCTACAGCCAAAAGCGGTGATCAGAGACAAGGGAAAGAGTAGCGACAGCACGCTGCGCATGGATTTCATCATAGTGAAAGATTATAATTCCGATAGATTCATTATTACTGCCACAAATTTACGCAATTCATTTCGGATAAGCCTTTTTTTACGCGCCGGAAAACGATGGATTGCGGTTCGGCAGAATCTCGATTATGGAACCAAAAAAAATACGTTTTGGTTCGGGAATTTTTTTCTTTTGGTTCGGGAACGAAAACTTTCTCGCGCCATGTTTTTAGCAACCATATCCACGAAATTTTTGGGACAAGAAACGCTGACAGAGAGGAAAATCCTCCCTCCCGATTCTCTTCGCTCAGAAGTGGAAAAACGATGCTCCGCCTTCCTTATTTCATGCTCTGCGATTGCTGTCATTGCAAAATGTTTTGTGCTGTTCCGTTAGGTACAATCCTTTTTCCCGTAAAGGATTACAGATGTCTGCTATAACTCTTGGCGTGAGAGTGGTCGGTTCGGTTTTTTAGTGATTTTTGGCGCGGAAAAATGTGTCGGCGGACGGAGAAAATGTTACCTTTGTTCCAAATAGTCGTCCGCTTCGGGGCGGCTCCTTTTTCACTCCGTTGCTATGAATAGGTTGATATCCCACATCGAACGCAGCATCAGTATACATAAGTGTGTAGTGGTGCCGAGCCTTGGCGGTTTTGTTGCTGAGCTGTTGCCGGCATGTTACGACCGTGATGACAATCTTATTTACCCTCCCAAAGAAGAACTCCGATTCAATGCTGCCCTCTCGCTTCGGGACGGTATCTTGGAGGATAGCTACGCACGAGCTTATGGTATCTCGCACCGCCGTGCCAGAGTGATGCTCGATGACGATGTGCGCACTTTGCGTGCCGAACTGGTACGTGCCGGACGTGTCAGCTTGGAAAAGATGGGCGAACTGACTTTGAATCCGGAGGGACAAATCAGCTATTCGCACCGAAGCGAAGCGGAGGAAGGAGCGGGCTTTTCCTACGGCCTGGTTCCTTGCTCATTGCCTCGTTTGGCTGAGTCTTTCGACGAAGTACAGCCGTCTGCGGAGAGGGAGAAGGAAGTTTCGCCGGTCGGTCGGTCGGATTATTTCTACCTGAAGATCCATAAGCGTACCGGCATGATGGCGGCTGCAGCTGTGATGTTGGGCGTATTGCTTGTTGTCCCTTGGGGGCAAATCTCCTCGTCGGATAAGTTTGCCGCCAGTTTTGTCCCTACCGAGCTGACAGCCAAAAGCGTATGGAAAGATACCGAAGCCCGGCCGGTGCAGGTGGTGACGGCGAAGCCGGCTTCTGTTGCCGCTACGGCTGATTCGCAGCCAATCGAGGCTACGGCCTCTAAACCGGCCGAATCGCCCAACCAACTCTCCACGGACGTAGCCGAAGGGGGTGTGCCCGTGATGCACGAGCCTGTAGGTTCCAAATACTATTATGTGGTAGTGGGCACATTCGATACGAAGAAGAAAGCTCAGGAGTTTTACCGCATGAGCATCGATAAGGCCATGATGCCGAATGCCCTGGTGCTGCTTAGCTCCAATAAGGCACGTATTTATGCCGATCGCTTTGCTACGGCGGACGAAGCGCAGACTTATATCCGTTCGATGAAAGATAAACACAGGCTGTTTGCCGATGCTTGGGTGTATGCCGGACGATGAAAAAATAAAATTGCGATACTCACCGGAAGAGTCGGCGCGCCTTATCAAAGAAGAGGCGCGCCGACTTGGTTTTAGTGCTTGTGGGTTTGCCGAAGCACAGGCCTTGCCGCCATCCGTGGTAGGGACTTACGAGAAGTTCCTGTCCGAAGGCCGGCATGGGGAAATGGACTATCTGGAGCGCAACAGGGAGCTTCGCTATTCGCCGGCGGAGCTGTTGCCGGGTACTCGAACGGTTATCTCCGTGGCACTGAACTATTACCCCAGGATCAAACAACCGGCCTCGGCTCCGCAAATAGCCTACTATGCTTATGGGAAAGACTACCATAAGGTCGTCAAACGCCTCTTGGACAAGCTACTGGATTATATTCGTCGGGAGATCTGCCCTTCCGTTTCGGGACGGTCTTTCAGCGACTCTGCCCCTATTGCCGAACGCTATTGGGCTTGCCGTGCAGGTATCGGTTGGGTAGGGCGCAGCGGCATGCTTATTTTGCCCCGAGGGGGGACTTTCTTTTTCTTGGGAGAGCTATTGGTGGACATCGATCTGCCTCCCGATACTCCGATGCCATCACGCTGTGGAGCCTGCCGGAACTGTATCGAAAGCTGTCCTACGGGAGCTATTTCCGAAGAGGGCATGGACTCCCGTCTCTGTGTGAGCTATTTGACGATAGAGCATGAGGGAGAGATCCCTCCGGAGCTGGTCGGTAAGCTGGGCAATCGTTTCTACGGATGCGATAGTTGCCAGCTCTGCTGCCCTTGGAACCGCTATGCCCATCCTTCCGAGGTCGAAGCCTTTGTACCGAGGGAGGCTCTGTTTACGTTCGACAAGGACGATCTCGCTTCTTTGGACGAAGAGAAATACCTGCACTTCTTCGCCGGTTCGCCCATGAAGCGAGCCGGACTCGATGGCCTTCGGCGCAATGCGCGAGCTTTGGAGCAGGGAGATAAGAAAGAGGATGAGCAGCCGACTGACGAAGACGGATAACGAGCCCTTGGAGCAAACGATTCCTTTCTCTTCCTGAGTCGCTGACTTTTCTGATTACTCAGAGTCCTCCGATCCATAATCACAAGAATAAGTAGCCTTCACTGTTGATAACTCGGTGCGAAAAGTATCGGCAGATCGGTGTGAAATGTATTCCTTTGCATTAGTCTGCCGGCAGGCGTGGCGATGCATTTTTCAGCCTGTTCGGCACTCATCATTATTCTATAAAAACATATACCAGTATGAAAGTTGAATCTAACGGCGCATCGGCACGGGAGGATGTATTCCCATTCCGAGTCCATCGCGTCAAAGAAGTAGCCGTACGCTACTTCCCACATCTTACCCCGAATTCCGGTACACGTGCCCTGCGAAGAATCATCTACGGGGATCAAGATCTCCTCAATTCGATGAGAGAACATGGTTATGCTCTGGGACAGCGATCCCTGACACCGGCTATGCTCAACGTTCTTACAGCCTATCTTGGTTCGCCCGAAGATTTTTGTCCTTGACGGACAATAGCTGAAAAGTCTGCCTGTGGGGAGATGTCAAAGTCGTGATTTGCGGCTTTCGGCATGCCCCCTTTCAGTATATATAAGGAGTTTAGCGGGAAAGATATTCGGCAAATGCGGCTACATTCTCCGGCGGAGTAGCCCACGAAGTGACCAGACGAATGGCTGAGCTGTCGGGTGATACGGCTTGCCACACGTAGAAGTTGAATGTGGCTTTCAGCCTTTCGATCAGATCGTTGGGGAGGATCGGGAAGATCTGATTGGTTTGCGGAGGGTAGAGGAAGGAATAACCGCAGGAGGAGATGGCTGTCGCCAGATCTGTTGCCATTTTGTTGGCATGAGCTGCAAGCCGGTAGTAAAGCCCATCGCGGAAAAGCGTGGTAAACTGGATGCCCAGCACCCGCCCCTTGGCCAACATGGCTCCGCGCTGCTTGATTTGATAGAGGAAAGCATCGTCCGGACGTGGACGAGGGAAGACGATGGCCTCTCCGAGGAGTGCTCCGTTCTTGGTGCCACCGATATAGAACGCATCGGTCAGGGTGGCTATATCGGTCAGGGTCGGATTGTCCTCGGTCTCTGCCATGACCGCCGAACCGATACGGGCACCGTCGAGATAGAGTAGGAGACCGTTTGCACGGCAAAAGGCGGACAGATCCGACAGCTCATGACGAGAGTAGAGTGTGCCCAGCTCCGTGGATTGGGAGATATAGACCATGGACGACTTTACCATGTGTTCGTCCGTATGAAAAGCAAGGACTTCCCGGATATGCTCCACACTGAGTTTGCCGAGTGGAGTAGGTACTGTGCAGACCTTATGTCCGGTGGATTCGATAGCACCGGTTTCGTGCACGTTGATATGCCCTGACTGTGCTGCTATGACAGCTTCGTGTGGACGGAGCAGGTGACTGATCACCAAGAGATTGGTCTGCGTCCCACCCGATACGAAATAGACTTCGGCATCGGGCTTATTGCATTCGCGGCGGATCATTGCACGCGCTTCCTCGCAATAGGAGTCATAGCCGTATCCCTCTTGTGGAACGAAATTAGTATCTGCCAGCGCGTGCAGTATGTCAGGATGCGCACCTTCGGTATAGTCGTTTTTGAAGCTGATCTTGCTCATAAGCTATGTTGGGGAGTATTGGTCTTGTGCCGGAGATGGTTAGACGATGAAGAATTCGGAAATAATCCTGTCCGAGAGGAATATCCCTTTTTCCGTGAGCCGTATTCGTCTATCGGCTTCTTCGTGGAGGAGACCGTCGCGGATAAAAGGAGCAGCTGTCCGAATACACCGTTCGGCAGATTCCTTGCCGAAGAGATAGCTTACCTGGTCGGGTGATAAACCACGGGCAGTACGCAGACGGGTCATGATTACTTCGTTGTAACGGTCGTTATCGGTCAGGATTTCTTCTGTGAAGAGGGGCTTCCCTGCTGCCATGGAGGCTATGTATCGGCTTATATCGGAGGGATTGCACCGCCTTGTGCGCCATCCATCGAAACTGTGTGCCGATGGGCCAAGACCCAGATAGGGAGTATCCTGCCAATAGGAGCTGTTGTGGCGAGAGTGATAACCGGCACGGGCAAAATTGGAAATCTCGTAGTGCTCATAGCCGGCTCTTGTCAGCTGTTCGCGGAGCATGCGGAAGAGTTCGAGGCTTACTTCCTCGTTCACTTCGCGCACTTTTCCTGCATGGAGTAGGCGTGTCAGGGGTGTTCCTTCTTCGTATATCAGATGGTAGGCGGACAGGTGGGGTGGGGCGAGAGCAAGTACTGCGGAGATATTCTCTTGCCAGCGAGCAGGTGTCTGCCTGGGCAGACCGTAAATAAGGTCGATACTCAGGTTGGTAAGTCCTGCTTTGCGGCAGGTATCCACTGCTTCGTACACTTGGCGAGCATTGTGCCGACGATTGAGGAAGTGCAGGTCTTCATCGTGGAAACTCTGTGCTCCCATACTTATTCGATTGATCGGCAGAGTCCGAAGTTCCTGCACATAACCTGTATTCAGATCGTCGGGATTGGCTTCCAAGGTAATCTCGACATCGGAAGAAAATGAGAAAAGTTTATAGACCTGCTCTATAATACGGCCTATTTCCTGTGGGGAAAGAAGCGATGGAGTCCCTCCTCCGAAGTAAAGGGTGCCGATCGTATCGGTGACTTCGGTACGACGAATACTCATCTCGGCGATCAGTGCCTGTATATACTCCGAACGAAGCGCGCTGTTCGTCTGCGAATAGAAGTCGCAATACGAGCAGCGCGTGGCACAGAAAGGAATATGAATGTATAGTCCTGTCACTTGATCTCCATACTTGTGGGAGCGGATATGGGGCCTGCCACATTCATTTTGTTGATGGCTTGGAGGCGTACTTCTATCCGCGTGGCTTCCGCTGTTAGTTCCTTGGGTAGCAGGTAGGAGTTGTCTTCGATGCGGTCAGCCACCAGCCTGTCTTGCATCCGGCCGGCGGTGTCGAATCTTCTGAGGAAGAGGCGATAGGATACTTTAGCTGTTTCTCCGACAGCTTTATTCCAGCTCACAGCGATTTTGCCATCTGTCCGGCGTGTCAGCCGAGGAGTTTCTGCTTTTATGGGGGTGGCAAAACCCTTGCGATGTATGGGGATAGGTACCACGTCTTCAGCGAATCGCTCGCGAATGATCTGCGGTATGCCATTGCTTTCATGGCGCAACTGATCTTCTCGGAAGAAGCAGATACCGGGGAATCCCATGTGACGGGCGGAGTCGATTTGTTCTCCGATGACTTGAGCCGGCCACCGACTGTTGTCCACAACCCGATAGGTGGCTAATCCCGGTATAATCGGTAGATCGGGTAGCTGCGCTTTCCAATCTTCGAGGAAGGGATAAAAGAGGTCGTCACGGTAGTATAGCATCGGCACCAGAAAGTCCACACTCCCTTCCTTTGCCCAGACTACCGGATCCTGATGTACTCCCTCGTAGGCTGTCCAGTCGCCACCGCGCCTACCGGCGAGCTTTCTCAGACGGCCGATGGTAGCCACGCTTACCTGTACCCACGGAGTCTTTTCCGTAGCGGCTCGGTGAACGTCCGCCATGAGATCGGACAGGTTGCGTCGTCGCCAAGCTGCCGGATCCATATTACCCCCATATCGTTTATAGGTGGCAGCATCGTCGAAGCTTTTGGCTTTTTCCGGATAGCGCATATAGTCGAGGTGAATGCCATCAATGGGGTATTTCTCTACGATCTCACGAACGAGGGATGCGAAGTAGGCTCTTGCTTCGGGTATGCCCGGATTGAGGTACCATAGATTATTGTGTCGTACACACCATTCGGGATGACGACTTTTGACCGATTTGCCTTTCAGCGAACGTATGTGTTTGTCCGGTCCCAAGGGAGTGACGATCAGCCAGGCATGGAAAGCCAGACCTCGCTTGTGGCACTCTTTCAGGGCAAACTCCAGTGGGTCGTAGTCGGGCTTGCCTACTCCGGTGAATATGGTCGATTGGGGTTCTATCTCAGAGGGGTAAATGACATCTCCGCGATGACGCACCTGAAAGAACACGGTGTTGAACTTCTCACGCTTGAGCCTGTCCAGAATACGGCAGAGTTCTTCTCTCTGTTTTCGCAGTCCTTCGGCTGTAGGAGCGGAGCGTTGCGGCCAGTCGAGTCCGTATATGGTGGTCAGCCATACCCCACGCATCTCCTCTCTCACCGGACTGACCCACGGTTCGATGACAGGAGCTGCAATCGCCGTGTCCGGAAGAGGCTTCACTGTGGGGGGAGAGGGTACGACCTTTTTAGTGCCGCAGCTGGTGAATAGCAGTGTGGCAATACCGACGAACCACCCAGTGAG
Source organism: Porphyromonas sp. COT-052 OH4946 (assembly GCF_000765965.1). Taxonomy (NCBI): domain Bacteria; kingdom Pseudomonadati; phylum Bacteroidota; class Bacteroidia; order Bacteroidales; family Porphyromonadaceae; genus Porphyromonas; species Porphyromonas sp. COT-052 OH4946. The sequence goes on along the minus strand of NZ_JQZY01000027.1, from coordinate 122,885 downwards.
ACAGCTAATCTTCATATTTGATATTATCGATCAGGCGAACCTCTCCGCAATACACCGTAATACAACCCACGGCATGGTCGGTATCCTGCCAGTTGTCGATCCTTTGTAAGGAATTTCCGTCTACTATTTCGAAGTATTCCACTTGCAGATGGGGCAGGGCATTGAGGCTTTCCGTCACCCATCGCGTAACGAGTTCAGGTGAGTGTGCGGGACGGAGTGTGCGGCTTTGTTTGAGGATACGAGCGATGGATGGAGCTATGGCACGTTCTTCGCTACTGAGACGGATGTTACGGCTACTGAGTGCAAGGCCGTCCTCTTCGCGGATGATAGGACAGGCTACGATCGTAACCGGTAAACCCAACAAGCTTACCATGCTGCGGATAACAGCGATTTGCTGGAAATCCTTTTCCCCGAAATATGCTTTGTCCGGCTCCACCATCATGAAGAGTTTGCTTACCACCTGCACCACGCCATTGAAGTGTCCGGGGCGATACTTGCCTTCCATCACTTCTGCCACACTGCCCAGATCGAATACGCGAGTGTCCGGTTCGGGATATACCTCTTCTACGGAGGGCATGAATACGGCATGACAGCCGGCTTCTGCCAAGACTGCTGCATCGGCTTCCGGTGTGCGGGGATAACATTCCAGATCGCGTTTATCATTGAATTGTGTAGGATTGACGAATACGCTTGCCACGCAAATGTCGCATTCGGCTACGGCACGGTGGATCAGACTGATGTGTCCTCGGTGCAAGGCTCCCATTGTGGGGACGAGGCCGATGGTTTTCCCTTTGGCGCGAGCATGTGCCACAAAGTTCTTGAGCGAAGCGACGGTATTGAAAATTTCCATAGCGGTATTATTTGTTCTTCTGTTACGACTTGAGCGATAAATCTCTCGGGGATAATTTTTTGCAAAGGAACAGATTATTTACGTATTGGCATGCACCGAAAAAAGTCATTGAGAATAGGGACAGTTTAGTTAATGATTATAGTCACAGAGTTTTTTGAAGAGTATAATGAGTTTATTAGACCTTTTTCCTCTTCTGATACAACTTTCTTATAGGCCGTCAAAATCACCATATTACAAGGTCTTATTTTCTTTTCTTATCATGGACGAGAGTTGATGGTTGGTTGATTTGTCTTGTGAAATTTGCATTGTTCTATGATTTTGTTTGTGTGGTTCTAAAAATATTGACAGAATGATAATTCCAATTGATTTGTTTTCTATATTTGATGCCGCCGATATTGGCTTGAATATAAGGTATGAGGCATATCTGTTGGGTCTGCCTCGATATACCGTCCTAATTCTACTACCGAATCAATTATGGTTTTGTCAGAAAAAGCAAAGTATTATGTTGATCTTGAGCATCGCTACGGTGCTCACAACTATCATCCGCTCGAGGTGGTACTCTCTCGTGGTCAGGGTGCTTATGTGTGGGATGTGGATGGGAAGCGTTATTTCGACTTCCTTTCTGCTTATAGTGCCGTCAATCAGGGGCATTGTCATCCGAAAATCATAGCAGCACTGAAGGAGCAGGCGGAAAAAATCTGTCTGACTTCACGAGCTTTCTACAACGATTGTCTGGGTGAATACGAAGAGTTTATGCACCATTATTTCGGCTATGATAAGATGTTGCCGATGAATTCGGGTGCGGAGGCTGTGGAGACAGCTCTGAAACTTTCTCGTCGCTGGGGTTATCGTGTGAAAGGAATACCCGAAGAGAAAGCTGTCATCATCGTATGCGATGGCAACTTCCATGGCCGCACCATCAGTATCGTTTCCATGAGTTCCGATCCCGACAGCTATACCGATTATGGCCCTTATACACCGGGCTTCGTCAATATACCTTATAATAATATAGAAGCCTTGGAGAAGGCCTTGGAGGAGCACAAAGACCATGTAGCTGCTTTTGTAGTAGAGCCGATACAGGGCGAGGCCGGTGTCTTCGTTCCCGATGATGGCTATATCCGTCGTGCTGCGGAGCTTTGTCGTAAGTACCATGCCCTCTTTGTGGCTGACGAAGTGCAGACCGGTATCGCACGAACGGGGCGGATGCTCTGCTGCGATCATGATGACGTTCGTCCCGATATTGTTGTACTTGGCAAAGCTATTTCTGGTGGAGTATTGCCGATAAGTTGCGTATTGGCGGACGATGAGGTCATGCTTACGATCAAGCCGGGTGAGCATGGTTCCACTTTCGGGGGATTCCCCCTTGCGTGCAAGGTGGCGATGGCTGCCCTTACGGTGGTGAAAGAAGAACGCTTGCCGGAGAGAGCCGAAGAGCTGGGACACTATTTCAGAGGAGAGTTGCTCAAAATCAAGAGTCCTCTACTGAAATTGGTACGTGGACGAGGTATGCTCAATGCCATTGTCATCGAACCGCACAATGGACACGAGGCATGGGACGTGTGCGAGGCAATGGCCGAGCGCGGACTTTTGGCCAAACCGACGCATCGCCATATCATTCGCTTGGCTCCACCGCTTTGTATCACACGTGAGGAGCTGGCGCAGGCTGTGGAGATTATCAAGGAATCCATCAAGGTCTTAGAGTAAACACTCATGGCTCTTATTCGCAAGCAGGCCACGAACCGCGTGCTGATGGTGCGCCCGGCTCTCTTTGGATTTAATGCCGAGACGGCCACAAACAACAGCTTCCAGAAAGAAACGGGAGTACCCGAAGCAGTAGCAAGGGAAGCGAAAAAAGAGTTTGACAACTACGTCAATCTATTGCGCGAACACGGAGTAGATGTATGGGTCATTCAGGATTCGAAGACACCTCATACACCCGACTCGATATTCCCGAACAATTGGTTCAGCACGCATGTCACAGGCGAATTGGTGCTTTACCCCATGTATGCACCTAACAGGCAGCAAGAGCGGAAATTACCCGTATTGGCTACCGTTGGTGAAATGGAAGGGGTAGAACGCATCATCAATCTCTCCGGCTACGAGCGAGACAATTGTTTTCTCGAAGGTACGGGCAGTATGGTATTGGACAGGGTCAATCGTATAGCTTACTGCTGCTCATCCGAACGTACCAATCCGAAGGTGTTGGAAGAGTTCTGTCGGGAGTTGGACTACAAAGGATTGATTTTTACCGCCACAGATGCGAATGGTGCTCCTATCTATCATACCAATGTGATGATGTGCGTAGCTTCGCGCTATGCGATCGTTTGTTTGGAGTGTATCAGAGACGAAGCCGAGCGCAGTATGGTGGTGAATAGCCTGACTGCTACAGGACACCGCATCATAGCCATTAGTACGGAGCAGGTGGAACACTTCGCCGGCAATATGCTCGAAGTGGAGAGCGAGACAGGCCAATCCCTGTTGGTGATGAGTGCCGAGGCTCGCCGTTCCTTGACTGAAGAGCAGGTAGCTGAAATAGAAGGGTTCAGTACGATCGTAGCTCCGGAACTGACCACGATCGAAAAGAACGGCGGTGGTTCCGCACGCTGTATGTTGGCAGAGATATTCCTGCCTCAGGGATAATGAAGGACGAGCAAATATGCTTCGATAGCTTCATCCCGCCATTCATCAGAATCATATACAAGAAGAAATAAAAAACAATGAATAATTCGCATTTTACTTTTGCCAAGCCGGTCAATGAGCCGGTTTACGGCTATGCTCCGGGTTCGCCGGAAAGAAAAAAACTGAAAGAGGAGCTTCAACGCCAACTGTCTACGCCTATAGAGATTCCTGTTATCATAGGAGGCAAAGAGATACGAACGGGCGATACCGGCACTGTGGTGATGCCCCACAACCACGCTGTCCGACTGGCCACCTATCATCGGGTAGGGGAGAAAGAAGTGCTCCAAGCTATCGAAACTGCCGAAAAGGCTCGTCAGGATTGGAGCCGTCTGCCATGGACTGAGCGTGCTTCCGTAATGTTGCGCATCGCAGAATTGATTTCCACCAAATATCGCTATCAGTTGGCTGCCTCCGTAATGCTTGGGCAGAGCAAGAATCCGATGCAGGCAGAGATCGATGCTCCCTGCGAGTTGATCGATTTCTTGCGTTTCGGAGCCTACTATGCCGGACAGATCTATGCCGATCAGCCTATCAGCGAAAAAGGCATTCTCAATCGAGTGGAATACCGTTCGCTCGAAGGTTTCGTTTTGGCCGTTACGCCTTTCAATTTCACCAGTATTGCCTCCAACCTCAATCTGGCACCGGCCATGATGGGGAATACTACTATCTGGAAGCCTTCCACTACAGCCCTTCATAGCAACTACCTCCTTATGAAAATCTTCCAAGAGGCCGGTTTGCCTGATGGTGTGGTCAATTTCCTTCCCGGACAGGGTAGCTTGATCGGTCGGGTAGCCACAGCGAACGAACACTTGGCCGGTTTCCATTTTACCGGTTCTACAGCTACGTTCAACACCCTGTGGAAGAGCATCGCCGGCAATATAGATCGCTATCGTGGCTATCCGCGTATAGTGGGCGAAACGGGAGGAAAGAACTTCGTGATGGTTCATCCCTCGGCAGAAGCGCGCGAAGTGGCTACGGCTCTTGTGCGCGGAGCTTTCGAGTATCAGGGACAAAAGTGTTCGGCAGCAAGTCGCGCTTATATTCCTCGTTCCTTGTGGGAGAGCGTGAAAGAGGTGATGGGCGATATGCTCGACAGTATCAAAATGGGAGACGTAATGGAATTCGACAACTTTGTCAATGCCGTTATCGACGAAGCCTCTTTCGATAATATCATGAACTATTTGGCTGCCGCCAAACGAGATCCGGATGCCAAGATCATATTCGGCGGTGAAGGAGATAAGAGCGTGGGTTACTTTATCCGGCCTACCGTTATCGAAACGACGAATCCGCATTACGCTACGATGACGGACGAACTGTTCGGTCCCGTCCTGACCGTATATGTCTATGAGGACAAAGACTTTGCCGATACGCTACGTCTTTGTGACAGCACCGGCCGTTACGGACTGACCGGCTCCATCTTCTCTCGCGATCGCTATGCCATCGAACAGGCTTTGGATGCTCTGCGCTTCTCCGCCGGCAACTTCTACATCAATGACAAGCCGACGGGTGCCGTTGTCGGGCAGCAACCTTTTGGCGGTGCACGTGCCAGTGGAACGAACGATAAGGCGGGCGGACCACTTAACCTGATGCGCTGGTGCAATCCGCGGACCGTGAAGGAGACCTTCGTGCCTCCTACGGATTATCCCTATCCGTTCTTGGCAAAGGATTGATCCAAATTTTTGCTACGGGAAGAGTCGTACTTGGTCGCATCCCGTTTATTGAGAGACTGTATCCTTTTGGAGTGCAGTCTCTTTTTTTAGAATATATTTCTCGACCTTGATCAAGGAACAAAATTGGTGCCATGCTTTCAGATAGTTGTATAACGTTTATCTTTGCGCGCAATTTCCACTATAAAAGAAGAGGAATCCGACAGATAATTTTATGGAAGGCCAGCGTAATCAGATGGCACGTTTTTGGCTGTTACTTGTAGTGACAGCGATTCTCTTGGCTGCTTTGTTCTATCTGCCCGAGCAGATAGGGAGTTGGCAGCTCAAGCCGGTAGACCTCCTAAGCGATGTTCGCCGAGTAAAACCCGATTCTACCGCGGTACTTATTGCTCCGAAACACACTCCACCCTCCGAGAATAATACAGATAATAGAACCAAATCCGATAAGCGCAGAAGTGCTATTTATAGCCAATTGCTTGAGCAAAATGCAGTATCTGATTCGACCTTTATCCCTATAGAGGATTTTAGCTCTACGCGCACGGCACTCAAGCGTTTCTATACGAGTATAGCCGAGCGGTCAACTCTCGGCAGGCCCATTCGGATAGCCGTATTGGGTGACTCCTTCATCGAAGGCGATATTTTCACCGATGCTCTTCGTGCTGCTCTGCAAAAGCGTTTCGGTGGCAATGGAGTAGGGTGGATGCCTATTACCTCCGAGGTCGCAGGCTTTAGGGGGAGTATTCGTCATGAGTTCAGACTGTGGGAAGATCATGCCATGCTCCATTCCAAGAAAGGTCATTATCCCTTTACCGGCCATTTCTATCGCCCTAAGCAGGGAGCATGGGTGCATTATACGATGCCCACAGGAGAACCGAACTTCGGCCATGCGATACTGTATTATCAAGCTGCGAACGAGGCCTCGGTTCGCATAGAGACTCCGGATACAACGCTCACTGTCGTTCTTCCTCCGACGCAAACAGTGGGGCAATACACTTTGAGCAGCGATCCGCAGCGAAGTATCAAATGCAGTTTTCTTTCGGGGGGACAAGATTTTGTATCTTTCGGTGTTGCTTTGGAGGATGTTCAAGGTATTTCGGTCGATAATATGTCCATTCGTGGCAATTCGGGCATTCTTCTCAAATCCATCGATCGGGAAGTAAGCCATGCCTTTGCCTCTTTGCGGAATTATGATCTGATAATCCTGCAATACGGACTCAATGTCGCATCGAATAAGCAAAAAGACTATAGCAATTATGCCAAGCAAATGGGGGGTGTGATCGAAACCCTCCGCAACATTTGTCCCGATTCCGATATTCTACTGATGAGCGTGTCCGACAGGGCACAGCGCACAGCAAACGGAATACGGACGATGGCCGGTATTATTGCTCTTCATGCTGCGCAGCAGGCTCTTGCCCAACAGCATGGTATCGCCTTTTGGAGTACGCTTAGGGCTATGCATGCCCTCGGAGGGATCTCCAGAATGGCTGATAAGGGCTGGGCGGCCAGAGATTATACGCATTTGGCGCACCGAGGTGGACGGGAGCTGGCCAAGAAAATGATTGAAGCCATTGATTTTGAAAAAAAGTATTATGATGCCATTCGCGAATAGATTCATGCTATTGTTGCTCTGCCTTACCACAGCTTTCGGGCTGTCGTTCGGACAGTCCTCGCTTTGGTACGAACCGGAAGGATATCTCGACCAGGTATGGCAGCACATTAGAGTAGCCGATTCGAACAAGAAGACGGTTACGATCCTCCATCTCGGCGATAGCCATTTGAGCGGGGGATACTTTACCCGATCCATGTCAGCCAAGTTGGCTGTCCAATACGGTGATAAAGTTCGCTTCGAGCGTATCGGCGTACCCGGTGCCAGTTATTCCACTTTCTCCCAAGACAAGTATATGCAGCAGATCAAAGCCGTAGAGCCCGATCTCGTCATCATCTCTCTGGGAACGAACGATTCGTATTGTTTTAAGTTCTCAGAAACAGAAATGTGGGGAAATATGGAGACTTTTTTCGGCATGCTGCGGCAGACATTGGAGGATGTCCCATTCGTCCTGACTACTCCGCCCCCTTCTTACCTTCGCCGGTCAGTGAAAGTAGCAGGCAAAAACCGCAAAGGAAGCAAACGGCGTAAAAATCGTTATAGAACCACTTACCACTTCAACGACAATACGGAAAAGGCATCCCGCCTGATACGATCGTATACGGTGGAACATGGCATGGCTTGTTTTGACCTCTCTGCGGCTATGGGGGGAGAGGCTGAAACCCGACAATGGCTGCGTAGCGGGCTGATGCATACCGATCATATACATTATACGGTGGGTGGATATACCCGTCATGGAGGACTGGTGGCCGATGCCATACTCGGCTCTATTGTCCGTGGCAAAGTGGATAGGAGCGACCAGTCCAAACTCTAAAATAAAAGACAGTCCAAGATCGTGCACTTTTTCGATTCGATGGATATATCCCGCCTGTGGGATATATTACAGTATGATGCTTCTGCCCCCATGATTTTTTCGAGTGGGACGTTCTTCATCCTCTTTCTTTTGTTCCTTCCGCTATACATCCTGCTACGCCGGCAAACCGGACTGCGTATTGTATACGTATCTCTCTTTTCTCTTTATTTCTACTATAAGAGCAGCGGTCTTTTCGTCCTGCTTCTTTTGGCTGCTGCTACGAGCGACTTCCTCATCGGTCGGCTTTTGTCCCGTCAGCATATCCAAGTTCGGCGCAAACTCCTTGTGGCACTCAGTATGTGCATCAATTTGGGGGTATTGTCCTATTTCAAATACTTCAATTTCCTCGGTGAGATGCTTTTCTCTCTCATTCAGGAAATCGGCCTCGTGACCAATCGCCCTGAGTGGATCATGACCGAGTGGAAGAATTGGGATATTATACTGCCTGTCGGGATCTCGTTCTATACTTTCCAGACGATGAGTTATATCATCGACATCTATCGCGGTCATGTGCAGCCCCTAAAGCGTTGGATAGACTATGTCTTCTACGTCTCTTTCTTCCCCCAACTGGTAGCCGGTCCCATCGTCCGTGCACGAGATTTTATCCCACAGATCTATCGCCGGCCGGTGTTGGAAAGGAAAGAATATGCCGAAGCCCTGGTGTTGATCATGGGGGGGCTCTTTAAGAAGGCAATCATATCCGACTACATCAGCCTGAACTTTGTGGATCGCATATTCGATGCTCCGACACTTTACACCGGCTTGGAGAACCTGCTCGGCATTTACGGCTATGCCCTACAGATCTATTGCGACTTCTCCGGTTATTCCGACATGGCCATCGGTATAGCTCTGGTGCTCGGCTTCCGCTTCAATATCAATTTCGATTCACCTTATCAGTCGGCCAATATCACCGAGTTCTGGCGCAGGTGGCATATCTCCCTTTCATCATGGCTCAGGGATTACTTGTATATACCATTGGGGGGGAATAGGAAAGGGAAAATCCGTACCTATATCAATCTTCTGCTGACGATGCTTCTCGGCGGTCTTTGGCATGGTGCCGCCTTGCGATTTATTTTGTGGGGAGCTATCCATGGAGTGGCATTGGCCGTACACAAACTCTGGTGCGAGATCTTTCCGTCGAGTCGGGCTATGTCCACGGATATGCCTTTTTGGCGCAGATGGCTCGGACGGATCATTACTTTCCACCTCGTCTGTTTCGGTTGGATCTTCTTCCGAGCCGATTCGATGGCAGTGGCCGGACAGATTCTCGGACAAATATTCAATAACTTCCATCCCGAAGTTCTCTTCCAATTCATTGCCGGCTACAAGGGCGTTGTCGTACTGATGGTCACGGGTTACCTGTTGCATTTTGTCGGTAAGGGTAAGCGAAGCAAGGCACAATCCATGCTTGAGCGTGCTCCGTTCGTCTTGCAAACTCTGATGCTCGTTCTCCTGATCTTTACCATCATTCAGGTACGCAGCTCGGAAATACAGCCCTTCATATATTTCCAGTTCTAAACAGCCTTACCCGATCTTCTTTTTTCTAAGCGGATGAAGTAAAGGGCCTTCGAATTTTACAGGCAGAGAAATTGCGAGCCCGAAAATGCTCCGATTGGGGTCTGAGTTTTCTGAAAACGTGGCGCGGGAACTTTTTCGTTCTGGCGCGAGAATTTTTTACTTCCCACACCAGAACGAAAAAGTTCCCGCGCCACGTTTTTGGAGACCATAGATCCATTCGTTTGTTTGTTTACCGGGGTTCTCGCTATGGCCTTTCATGGCATATTATTCAGATGATTCTAAATTGATAAATGGAGAGAGTCGATGACGTCTCCGGTGTCGGGCTATCATTTCGTGTGTAAATGACTCAAAGAAAAAAGGCTGTGCGGAGAAAAATCCACACAGCCCTATTTTTTCTACTTGGGGAAGTTTATTCTCAGAATACTCTTTCCCGTAAGGTCTTATTTGACGATCTTCATCGTTTCACGGATACCGTTTCCTTCAACAACCAAAATGTAAGCACCCGGAGCATGGGAAAATACGTCCATACTGAAGACACTTGTTCCTGCTACTAAGTCTTTGTTCATCGCAGCGACTTCTTCTCCCAGCGTATTGTATAGCTTGATCCGGTATGTGCCGGCAGCATTCAAACTGACAGAGACAGCCAGCTCTGAACGATCGGCATTGAACCATGCACGAAGAGTCTTGGCAGCTCCGGTGACAGTGCATGTATTGGTTTCGTTCATACATGTAAATTTGAAAGGATCGGGTTCGCCGATAAAGGGATAAGTCTCTTTGCGGCCACTATTGTCTGCGGCAGAGATATAGTATTCTACCTTATCGTTCTTATTAAGACCCGAAAAACTGTAAGTATAGTGGCCTGTTGATTCCATCGTCATGTCAGCTGCTGTAAAACTGCCGCTACCATTGATCCGGTAGTAACATTGCACAGGAGAGATAGTGGCATTGGCACAAGAGATAACATCTGCTTCGATCTTATAATCAGGGCCTGCCTGTTCACCAAGTATCGGGTAGTGCTTGATATAGAGATAGCCCTTATCCGCTACTTCATGAGTACGACAGTGCAGAGCATCCGTTCCTAACCATGGTGTTCCAGAAACCCCTTTAATACCTATAATTTCGTAACCGGGCATTGCTGTCTTATAGACATTCAGAGCATCGTTGTCCACGGAAGCGGGGCCATTGACAGGAACATATACTCTGTTGTTCAGAATCAGAGAGTTCGTGTACGGTTGTTCATTGGTGGCCAGAACACGGTATACCTCGTACTTCGTTCCCCATGCGCAGGTCTGTGCTGCGAAGTAGGCTGCCATATCTTCCAGAGCTTGGTGCTGAGCATGATTGTTAGGTACTTTCCTGATGAGGATTTTGTTCGGTGCCAGATACTTACCCCAACAGTCCACATGATCAATATAAGTATTGTTCGGATCCTGCACCACATCATGGTGTGTAATACCGAGATAGTCTTTCATCTTTTGATTTACTTGAGCTTGAGACAGAGAGGGGTTCTCCGTATATGCGATATGTGACTGTACAGCGGATCCATATCCGTCTGTCATGTAGTTACCACCGGTCTGCTTGAGCTTCATGCCGAACATCTCGATTCCCAGATATTGTGCTTCATATTTGGGGAAATCGTCATCGTTAGGACGAGGGCGGTTATAAATAAAGTCCACGAGACCTACTTTGTTCGTATCGTACATTATGAACCAACCGGTATAGTCGCGTGTCCAATAAGAGTCGGTGTGAGTAATGATGAAATCGCAATTAGAGAGATTCACACCGTTCTGCGTATACTTGTTGATGACGATGCCTTTTTGGTTTTCGTTTTCTACAATGGTAATTACCTTGTCGTTCTTGGCGAGTTCTTTGACTAATTCCATTGGAATACCGAATGGGAAGCGTACCAAAACGGCTGCAGAGCGTTCGTACTCAGCGATAGCACGCACAGGGCCTGCAGGGGGATTGGTTTCCTGGAATGCCCGTTGCATCTCTTCTGTTGCAAACCGATAGTTTCTTCCGTTCGTTTGCGTTTGTGTTTGGGCGATTGCCGGCAGTTGGAAGAGTCCCAACGCCAGAATCAAGGCTTTAGCCTGTAAAAGCTTTTTCATTTCAGATACGTTTTGTGTTATGAGTATGTTTCTTAAGCATGTCTTAAAATTTCAGGAAAATGACGGCGATCACTGATTGGCGGTAATTTGAGAAATATCCTTACACGGATTCAACCTCAGTTGCTTTGATTCGGTAATAGGTTTTCTGCTTGATTATCGTGCGTAAAATTAGAAGAAATCAGTCAATATGAAATATAGCAGGCCTGTTTTCTTGATTTTTGTGTATTCAAATAAAATGGAATCCTCTATTACTACATGAATGTATCACTTATACAAGAATATATAAAGAAGAGAGCGGATGTGTGAAGATAATCTTCCACATCCGCTCTCTTTCTGCTACTATTATAATTGTACTTGGTTGTTATATCTTCTTAATGTGCTACATTGATTTTTGTCGTGTGTCGATCGACCTTAAGAATGTAGGTGCCATTGGGAAGGTGGCTGATATTCATTTTGCCATATCCTGTTGATAAACTGCTCTTTAGAACAATCCTGCCAGACATATCGAAAAGAATGATAGCAGTCTCTTGCGGAACGGTGGGAGCAGATATTTCAACGTAGTCCTTTGCCGGGCGAGGGAATACGCTGATCTTCTCTGTAGAGGCTATCGCTTCCACTGCTGTACCGTTAACGATCTTTACCGTATAGCTTTTTTTGCCTTTTAGGTACAACTGTGGTTGTCCATTTACGAATGCATGGAGCGTCGCACGATAAGTGCCATCGGGGATAGAACCTTCCACATGGGGCTTATACACGAAGGTTTCCCCCTGCTGGATATGCGCTGTTTCTTGGGCTACCAATAAGGATCCCGAAGAGGATTGTGTTTGGCGGAAGATAACGACCAAATTACCGTTGAAGGGCAATCCAATATTTTTTACCGTAAAAGGTGGCAATGCTCTATCATCAGCCATGTCCAGCATATAGGAAGAAGTTTGGTTATGATTCACCTCGAATAGCGGATGTGTGTACACACTCGGTGTATTTACAGATACTCGTTCTATTTTTTTCCATTCATCCACTCCTTCTTTGGCAGAAAACCTATACCATAAAGTATAATCACCTTCCATAAGAGTCAGAACTTCTGTCGAGAAAACAACCGGATAGTCATTGCTGCCGCCCGGTACCTCGGCCATTATCCAACCCAATGGTATGAGATTGTCTGCTGTAACTCCCGTAGATAGAGCAAAAGCTACCGGTGTGCGGATTTCGTCCGGGCTATCGCTACTGAATCGCACGGTTATAGAACTCTGCTCGTAAGAATTGAGATCTGCGATGAGACTGTTGGGGATGATGCTGAGTTTGCCCTTATTATCGTCTACTGTCACTACGACATTGTTCGGGTCTGTCGTATTTACTTTAATACTATTTACATATCCCCCCTGTATGTGTTGTATGGGTTCCCATTGTACTGTGCCGGTTCGACGATAGAGTAGTGTAATCGTGTTAATTCCTTTAGGAAGTACATTCGAATCCAGCAAGAAAAGTTCTGAAAACGCCCCATATCCATGCCAAAAGATGTTGTTGGATGAGGTTTTCACCTCAGTGATTTCTCCGTTGGCGTTATTTAGTCTATAGCCAAGGTCCAGATTTGAATTTTCTTCTCCTGTGTTATAAACCGAATAATCTACATTCAAACCTAGTCCGGAGGTATACACAGTGGATATACTTTCCAGAGCCAAAATCGGCAAAGCGTCTGTGCCTGCTTCGGACGGAATTTTGGCCGGTTCGATACCCGTAATGATTTCTTGATAAATAGTGAATCCGATCCCCTGACCTCCAATACCCAGTGAGGTGGGAGAAAGGAGTGTAAGTTTATAGAAGCCGTTGGAAACACCTCCCCAGCCCCAATTGAAGTGGAAAGTACCATCCGAGGCATAGCCATCGCATACGAAAGCATGCCCCATACTCTGGTTGTTTCCTGCATAGTAGACTGGTCTTGAGGAGGCAAGTTCCTTTCGGATCATATCCTGCCATTCCTGTGCGGTGTATAGGGCGCGTACGTGTAGCTGCAATGAGCGTTTGTAGCGAAAGTTGTTTCGCAAGGCTCGCACGACATAAACGCTGTAGGTACCACTTCCATTTTCATAAAAATTCATGTTTACAGATGCACTGACATCACGCATCAGTGTGGCATAAGCATCTACTTGGGCTCCGCTCAGATTATCAAAGTTCGGATTACCGGGCATATTGCTCCAGTCGTACGTTTCACCGAATGTGCCGGACCAATTGCCTACCAGTGGTCCCGCGTTGTAATTGAATGCCCCTTCACCCTGAAGAGGCCAGCTATGATAGCGCATGATTTGTGCTGTTGCTGTAGCCACACATCCGGTATAGGCATGCTTGCCATTGGGTAGGAGTGGCTCTTTATTATTCCAAGGATATGCCTGATTCCATCTCATCGGATCGTTGGCAAAACTGCCATTGTCCATCAGAGCATGTACTTCTTCGGGTACTTCCTCCGTGCGCAATATCTCTTCGTTGGGCTTGGCTTTTCCCGAAAGTATCATCGATATTTCCGATCGTAGACCTGTAGCCACATACGTAGATTGTCCGGCATATTGTACATGTCGAAACGTCCAATGGGGGAATAGGCAAGAACTGCCGGTATTCTGTCATCTGCTGCAATGAGAGCATAGCCCTCGTTCGTGCCGCGATTGGCTACATAAAAATATGGCGAGGAGTCGCCCTCTGCTGATACAGTACCGCGCTCTGCATCTCCTTGTCGGTAGACGTAGTCGATGGAAATTTTATCAGAAACTACTGGTTGTCCGGTGCGTAATGATGCCTGTCGCAAAGTCAGACGAGCTAAGGCCGAAGCTCGCTCTTTCGTGATAGGAGCAGAGTGCCCTGTCATAGCAAAGCCTAAGAGCATTGCTATGGTTAGAAAAAAACTTTTTTTCATTGAGAATGATATTCTTAATTATGAGAATTTTTTGGCTTTAGAGCAACCTACGATGGCGTTGGATTCTTTGTGAAAGAAGAAAAGCTTCTTAATCCCTTTTCATAACCACTTACAAAGTAAATCAAAAGCCTGAATAATTCTTACAACTCATAATACGTCAGAATTATATTATGCTTGCTATGTCTTGCATAAAGAGGTGAAAATAACTTCCCTTTCGCCGAACTCATATAAGGCGATGTGTCAGTGTTGCACTGATCGGTGGGACGTGCTCCTTATTAGCATGCAATTGGATTCAATACAACAATCCTTATATTTGCGGCCGAAAGACTGTTTTCAATAGATCATTAAAGTAATGCAGCATGCTCATATGCTGTCCTTAATAACAACTAATTCAACCAAAAAACGAAATGAGAAGAATTAAACTACTCTTGGGATTCGCCTTGTTTTTTCAATTGGCAAATGCCCAACAGTCGGGTGACTTGGATCCCACATTCGGTACAAACGGAGTGGTACAGACACCTATCGGTAATGGTAGCTTTATCGTAGATGAAGTTCGCAATGTTACTATCCAGCCCAATGGCAAAATTATTGCTATGGGGTCAACTCGAAATGGTACGAAAAAGCATGTTGCTTATGTTCGCTACAACCCTGATGGATCGCTTGATCAATCTTTTGGGAACGGAGGTAAGCAGATTTTTGTCCCTACTTCTTTATACGGCAATTTCGCTACGGCAGCGGCTACCTTGTCTGACGGTAAAATTATTTCATGCGGCTATGTCTTCGATTCTGATAATACGATTTGCCAACCTCTCCTGATTAGAATGAATGATGATGGTACATTGGACACCTCTTTTGGGAACAATGGTATTGTGCTTGCAGACTTTCCTTATAGCACACTTCCTGAGAAAATGGTACTTCAAAAAGATGGAAAGATGCTGCTGGTTGGCTATTACCATGACAATATGATGACTCTCCGCTATAACCCTGATGGATCCATAGATAAAACATATGGCATTGATGGCGTTTGTGAAATTGTAATTGAAGGTAGTGCCAATTCTTCTTTTGCTAAAGCGATTGCTTTGCAGGAAGATAACAAAGCGGTGATTGTCGGCATGTATGGTACACATCCGGATTGGAAATGGGCTATTGCACGAATCAATGAAAATGGATCATTGGACAATTCTTTTGGGGAGAATGGATTGAAGACCATGTCTATCGGCTCCGGCCATGACTTTGCCACTGCCGTGCAGATTCAGGAAGATGGAAAAATTGTCGTTGCCGGTCACTCTTGGGTTGCAAGCATCCCTACTTTGCAGTACGATCTGATAGTTCTCCGCCTGAATCAAGACGGTGAGTTGGATAATACGTTTGGAGAATCAGGTATTTTCAAAAAGAATGTGATTGACGGTGGAGCCACTTATGTGGATGGTATTGTCCTTTCACCGGAAGGTAACATTTATGTAGCTTTCAACGCCGTAAAGAATAGTATATCCGATCTGGGGTTATTGAGCGTCGATAAAAATGGTAAGTTGAATACCTCTTTTGGGGGAAATGGCTATACTGTAACCGACCTTAGCGAAGCTGCAGACGAAGCAAGTGCTATAGTTATGCAAGCTGATGGCAAGATAGTATTAGGAGCTTCTTCTTTTTCAGCTACTACTGGAACGCCTTTCGTCCTACTTCGGTATTTAACGGACGTGCCCTCTTCCGTTCTTCCTATGGTAGGTGAAGAAAAGTCGTTTGTAGTTTATCCCAATCCTGTGAAAGACGTACTGAATATCGAGTATGAAGGTGAATTCGGCGTACGAATCTTCGACCTTTCCGGTCGTTTGGTGCTCTCTACGAAGAATACTCGTACGATTGACGTGAAGGCTTTGACTGCCGGAAGCTACGTGATCGAGCTGACGACTGAGGCAGGTGTACTGACCGAACGCTTCGTCAAACTCTGATTCCTGTAAGAAACGCTTCGAAAAGAGGGAATGCCGTTCAATCCGGCATTCCCTCTTTTCTTTTTTCAGGTTAGAACGTGATCTGGAAGCGGGCGCGGATCCCCCATTTATTAGGGGTTGTCTCTCGCTGTGTGAAGCGCCGAAAGTATTCGATGCGGAGCAGTCGGAAGATATTTTCCAATCCGACACTTCCCTCCAGGTACCATGTACGGTTCATGGGAATAGTATTTTCGGGAAAGAGGAAACTACCGACAGCCCCCGGTTTATTGTGAGGAGTAAGATCACCCCACATACCATGAAGAGAAAGCACTTCACGCCAGGCCAACCGTTTGATGAATGGAATACGATTGAGCATAAGACCTTCTAAATGGTAGGTCAGATGGAACTGCGTGTATCGGTCAGCGATAAATTCCAATGGCTCCATCAACTGAAATGCTCCGCTCTGCAGGGTGTAACTCTCATTGACAGGTGGAATCTCCAAGAGAGGGTAGGGAGCATGTGTCCAAACCTGCCCTGCACGAACAGAGGCATCCAACATCCCGAAAAGAGAGAGCCAAATGTGATGTTTGTAGCGGAATTCCGTGCGGTGGTAGCTGAAGTCTCCTCCAAGCAGGCCTGAAAAAGCCATGCGGTGCTCCAGTTCGAACACAGGGGATCGGCGCACTACATTGAAAGCCGTGTTCGGCCCTTTGCGACCATTGTAAGGAATGCGCCCCGGTTCATAGCGGAGGGTAAGACCCAATTCCGTGGTGCGGTACGAATGGATCGGCCGTATCGTACCGTCAGCCTCTACCTGATCGTAGCGTAATGTGCCGGCAGGTTCGTCTCGGCGACGGCTTCCCCAAATGATCGTACTGAAATCAGTCCCCCAGTCTCTATCATATTCTAGCCGATATTCTTCGATGTAGGAGCGGCGCAGATTATTCATCGTACCGAGTATGACCGTTATGTTGTCTTTGAAGATAGGATCCACTACTTGTCCCGGCGTATATAGGTCGTAAGAAGCGATGAAAGAGAGATTGCGATGCGGAAATTCTTGTATGTACAGCTTCTTAGGAATAGAGGAATAAGTAAGAGCACCTCTCCACTTCCATCGTTTGTCCTTGAATCCGTATGCAATATAACCTTGAGCGAAAAAGTGCGGATTGAGAGCGGCCAGCGTCATGCCACCTATGCGCATACGGAAGCCCTCGATTTTGTTGCCCCCGAAGAGGGTATGCACAGGCCCGAAGTCAAATTTGGGGCGTATAGAGTCGTTCATCCTAATGGGGAGTCCGAGATAACCGGTCAGCAGTGTTTTGGCGATGGTGGTGGATGTCTTGAATGTACGATCGTTGCGGAGATAATGCATGAAAGACAACAGCTTTTGCCCCGTGGGAGGTAGCGGTTCCGGTCTCATTACGTTCCAGTAGCCATCCGTTTCGCGAGGAGCTGTCGCATCGTAAACCGAATCGGTAGCAAGAAAACCGACAGAAGACGGATCCTTGCCGATACTTCCTTCACCGATGCGATAGTCGGAAAGGATACGACTCTGCTCCACTTCCAATCCTTGAGGGATGAATGAAGCAGCCGATAATAATGCCTGAAAATCCTGTCGTTTCAGTACGCGATAGTATCGGGTCGTTTGTCCCGAAGCATCTATACAGGGAACTCGTTGGAAATCTTGCGCTATGCGTAGGTGGGTCACCCAGTTTACATTGCTCGATATAGGCAGGTTCAGGATGATCCGACGTAGCGAATAATCGCTCTTGACGATCCAGAGCCTTCCCGTAAAGCCTGCACTCTCGGGGTTGAAAGGAGAGAAAATCATTTCGATACAATCCTCATCCTCTATTCGCACTGTATCGGCAATGAAATACTTGTAGAAACTTGTAGCAAAAGTGTTGCTCATCGGGCTGGGAAAGCGACTGAGCATGATGGGAATATCGTTGTCGTAGATATTGATCGGACGGAATACTTCCTCCAGATTGGTGGTCAGGGGGCCTTCGTCCAGCTTTTCGTCCACACCGTCCAGTCGTCGTGCCAATACTTGCGTACGCTCGCCTTTGTTGGGTAGTCGCTCGGTCTGTATCAGTTTCTCTCGCATGGATAGCGGCAGTATGCGTCTGTCTGTAAAGCGTGAGCTGTCCGCCCATTGTGCACACTGTCCGTGCTTGAGGTGCAAGAAGCCTTCGTCCGATCGGAAATCATCGTCCGAGACAAGTATCCTTTCGTATGTACGGTAGCTGTACGCCGGTGCCGATTCTATCCGGTTGCTGTCCTTGGCTGCTATGGCTTTGCGGATCAGATCCACAGCGGGATTGTTTTTCTTGGAGTATTTCCGTTTCTTGGCTTTGACCACTACGCTGCTCAGTTGCAGCTCCTCCGAAGCTAAGAGAATACGGCAGTGTATATTGCGCTTTTCGCCCGAGCGTAATGAGAAGGTTTGTCTCCTGTATCCGGTCGATGAGATGATGATAGTCCGATCGTTATGGGGAGAAGTCAGGTCGAACATGCCGGCGGCAGAGGTTACCGTGCCCACCCCTTTATTGTCGGCACAGAAGACCGAAGCATAGGGAATCGGCTCCAATGTAGCCGAATCCAGTACCACTCCGGCGAAGCGAGTTTGCCCTGCGAGTGGTAGCATCCCCAATAAGGAAAGAGAGAGGAAGATGAGTGAGAGAGCCGACTTCCTGCTTATAGCTGACATTGCTGATGTTTGCATGAGTGGGTCTTCCGCCTGCGGGCGGTCAATGCGGAATAGTCAAAAATACCGGATCGGCACCATCTTCGGCACTGACGATCTGTGTATTTATGTCCGAAGCACCGGCATAAAGCTTGAGCAAGCGCACTGCTTCGGCAATAGCTTCTTGGAGGCAGTCCGAATGAGTCCGGTCTACACCGAAATCATTGATGAAAATAAGCGTGTTCCTCGTGCTGTCGTCCACGCTCGTTCGTTCGTGGTCGCTGGTCGGAGTGGCAAAGGCTCCGTTCTCATCACGATAGACGGGCAAGCCTTCGATATTCAATTCGCCACGGCCGATCCCGACAAAAGATTCGTCCGTATGTCCCACACTGAAGACAATGTCAGAGCCTACCTTGTCGCAGTCGAACACCCCGATGGAGTATCCTGTGCGAAGCGATAAGAGGTTGCCGATGTCCACCAAAGCGTTGATGTAATAAAGTCCCAGTCCGCGCACCACGCGCCGGGACAGCTGTTCGGCCGATGGCCTGTAGCGGTTAGGATCCTTGCCGGTACGCTTGTAGCAGTTGCGTGTGGCAGCTATGGGGGGAATCTCTTTGATGGCCGATAGCTCGCAGGTCTGCACCAGCCGATCGGCCTCGCTGTTCATTTCGTCTATCAGAGCAGACGGCGACAGTCCTCCGCCGACTTTTGCAGAGATCACCCCTACGCGAAAAGCCGGGCAATGATGCTGAATGGTACCGTCAAAGCTGATCCGGTGTGTCGTCTCCTTCGTCATCGTATTCGATCTCCAAATCAAAATCAATGTCGTCGAGATCTTCTTCCTCCTCTTCGTCTTCCATCGGTGTCGGGAACAAATCGTCCTCCTCATCCCATGTAAGGCTCGTCAGATCGAGAGCTTGGCGGACTATGCTATCCGGTTCGTGGAGGGTCTCGCTGCTAAGCTCTCGCCACAGGGTATCTTTCAGTTCTTCCAGTCTCTGTTGCGCTACGGCAGAAATGAAAACCACGGGCAACCCTGTCGGCAGCTCCTCCCGAAGCATCTCGCACAGCTCATCGTCGATGAGGTCGCACTTCGTTATGGCCAGCACTTTGCGCTTTTGTGCCAACTCTTCGTTGTATGCCACCAGTTCCCGACTGAGGATCTCGTATTCCTTGGCGATGTTGTCCGTATCGGCCGGAATCATGAAGAGGAGCAAAGCGTTCCTTTCGATATGCCGTAGGAAACGCAGCCCCAGACCTTTTCCTGCTGAAGCCCCTTCAATAATGCCCGGGATGTCCGCCATCACAAAGGATCGCTTGTCCCGATAAGCTACGATACCGAGATTAGGCTCCAGCGTAGTAAAAGGATAGTTGGCGATCTTCGGCTTTGCAGCAGTCAGCACGGATAGCAGTGTCGATTTGCCGGCATTGGGAAATCCGACCAGACCGACATCGGCCAGCATCTTGAGCTGCATGATCACCATACGCTCCTGTGCCGGCTCGCCCGGTTGGGCATAGCGTGGTGCCTGATTGGTAGCAGTCTTGAAAAAGGTGTTGCCGTGCCCGCCTCGTCCTCCTTGGAGGAGCATCACCTGCTGCCCGTGTTCGGTAATGTCTGTGATGAACTCACCCGTATCGGCATCGTAAACAGCCGTCCCACAGGGGACTTCTATGATACGATCCTCTCCGTTGGCTCCGGTACTTCGTTTGGCTCCGCCGCTATGTCCATTCGTAGCCATGATATGACGGTCATAGCGCAGGTGCAGCAGTGTCCAATAGTTCCGATTGCCACGGAGAAAGACGTGTCCGCCACGGCCTCCATCACCTCCGTCGGGGCCACCCTTGGGAATGTACTTCTCCCTGCGGAAGTGCGTAGAGCCTCTCCCTCCTTTGCCCGAACGGCAATATATCTTGACGTAATCAACAAAATTGGACTCTGCTGCCATACGATGGATTTAGTTGGAGACTTTGCAGAACTTGTCCACAATGGGGCTGATACGCAAGGCGATCTCTTCTATCGTCCCCGTACCTACCACGTTGTGCAGTACATTCTTCCGGGTATAGAAATCTACCAATGGTGCAGTCTCATCGGCATATACTTCCAGACGCCTGCGAATGGTATCGATATTGTCGTCCGATCGGCCGCTGATCTTTCCTCTGTTCAGGAGGCGTTCGATGAGCATTTCCTCGGGTACTTGCAGATTCAGCACTATGTCCACCTTCCATCCATGACGTGCGAGCATCGTCTCCATGGCTTCTGCTTGGGGGATGGTACGCGGAAATCCGTCGAAAATAATTCCCTCGGCACCGGCCAGAGTGCTGATGAGCTTTTCCATCATATCTACGATCAGACTGTCCGGCACGAGGTGCCCTTCATTGATGTAGCCGGCTGCTGCTTGGCCCAGTTCGGTCTGGGCCTTAATCTCGGCACGAAGCAACTCTCCGGTAGAAATATGCCGGAATCCATATCGACGGATCAGCTCTTCGCTTTGGGTGCCCTTACCGGAACCGGGGGCACCGAAGATAAGTACGTTTAGCATCTATTCTTTTATTTTATAGATGTCCTGGTACATGCGTCCCAGATCATCATAGTCAAGGCCGTGTCCTACGATAAAGTCATTGCCGATCTCCAGACCCACGTAATCGGTATGGATGTCGCATTTGAGTGCAGCGGGTTTGGTCAGCATGGCTGCTATGCGTACCTCTTTGGCCCCGAGTTCGTAGAATTTCTCCTTTACGCAACTCATCGTATAGCCCGAGTCGATCAGATCTTCTACGATGACCACCGTCCTCCCACGCATATCGGTTGTCACGGGCATAATCTCTTTGAGTACGAATGTGCTCTGCGTACCGCAATAGCTGGAGTAGCGTGCGAAATCCACTTGATAGCTCTCGTCGAGAGCCTGCATCAGTTCGGCCGCAAACATAAACGAGCCGTTCATGATACAGACGAATAGGGGGTTGTCCCCATGCAGATCCCGTTTGATCTCGGCAGCCATCCTCTTAATGGCTTCATGTATGCGAGTCGCCGGAATGTAAATCTCAAACTCTTTGTCTTTCAGTTTGACTGTTCTCATTTGTCGCAATGACTTTATTGTGCGTGCAAATATAGCCATTTTGCATAGGGCAGCTATAGAAACGGCTCGGCTTATTATATGTGTATAAAAGTATGCGTTTGGGATGATCTCCCTAATCTCGTGTCCTAATAGTTTACACTCCGAAATTTTTATGTTTCTACCTCCTAAAAACGTGGCGCGAGAATTTTTTCGCTGTGGCGCGAGAAGTAAAAAAAATACGCGCCACAGCGAAAAAGTTGCGGTTCCACTTTTTCAGAAAACACGCACCGCAATCGGAGCGTTTTCGGTTCGTGTTTTTATATCGGCAGGTTATGGACATGTACCTGCAAGGGCGATATGCGCTGCCGAAAGCAGGCCGGATCAGATAAAAACAGCTGCCACATATGCTACACTCCGGTTCGTTTATATAAGTCAGAGGCAGGTTCTTTCCCGTTGATTTCTAATGGCATAATGGCGACTTTTTCTCTGTGGAGAGGTTCTTGGACGGAATGGAAATAACCGTGAATTTTCCCGAAAAGAGTCGGTTGCATGGAAAAGTCTGTACCTTTGGAAGAATTATAAACCAAAAATTTTGCACCACATGGCTAACGATAAGACGCAGACCGTGCAGATGCTCAAGCACGATTTGGATTATTTGGAATTGCTTTCGGAGAGCTTTCCGACTGCGACGGAGGTGGCTACGGAGATCATCAATCTCGAAGCTATATTGAATCTGCCTAAAGGAACAGAACACTTTCTGGCAGATATTCACGGCGAATATGAAGCCTTTATTCATGTGCTCAAAAATGCATCCGGCAGTATTCGCAGAAAGGTGGACGAAGTCTTCGGCGGTCAGTTGCGCCAAAATCAGAAGCGAGAGCTGTGCACCCTGATCTATTATCCTCGCGAGAAACTCGAACTCGTGAAGCAAAGCGATGAACGGATGGAGGACTGGTACATGGTCACGCTGAATCAGCTGATCAAAGTGTGCCAGAAAGCCGCGGAAAAGTACACTCGCTCCAAGGTACGCAAGACCCTTCCTCCCAAGTACAGCTATATCATTCAGGAGCTGCTCCACGAAGATGGTGTCAATCCCAACAAATCGGCTTATATCAGCAGCATCTTTTCCTCTATAATATCCACCGGACGCGCCGATGACTTTATTATCGCCATCAGCGAGACCATCCAGCGGCTGGTCATCGACCATCTGCACGTAGTAGGGGATGTCTTCGATCGTGGCCCCGGAGCACATATCATCATGGATGCCCTTATGAAGTATCATCATTTCGATATCCAGTGGGGCAATCATGATATGCTCTGGATGGGAGCTGCCGTGGGCAATGCCTCCTGTATGGCCAATGTGGTGCGTATAGCACTGCGCTACGCCAATTTGGATACATTGGAGAGCGGGTACGGCATCAACCTTTTGCCCCTGGCACGTTTTGCCATGGATACCTATGCGGACGATCCCTGTACCGTGTTCAAGCCCAAACTGGCTCAGGCCGACCAGACGTATGATGACAAGAGTGTCTATCTGATCAGTCAGATGCACAAAGCCATATCTGTGATTCAGTTCAAGCTGGAGCACCAGATCATAGCCCGTCATCCGGAGTACAAGATGGACGATCGGGATTTGTTCCATCTGGTGAACTTCACCGATGGTACCATCAAGCTGTCGAGTGGCGTATATCCGATGCTGGATATGAACTTCCCGACCGTGGATCCGGCCGATCCGTATGCGCTGACAGAGCAGGAGCAGAATATCGTAGATCGGCTGATGGGCTGTTTTATGCGGAGTGAAAAGCTGCAAAACCATCTCAAATGTCTCTATCGTCACGGCAGTATGTACCTGACGTATAATATGAATCTGCTCTACCACGCTTCCATCCCTCTGAACAAGGATAAGTCGCTCAAGAAGGTACGGGTAGGGGACAAGACCTATGCCGGACGCGAATTGCTCGACAAGGTGGAAGAGATGATCCGTACCGCGTATGTGGCTCCCGAGAAAAGCGATCAGAAACTTGCGGCTGTGGACTACATGTGGTATCTCTGGTGCGGACCGGACTCTCCTCTTTTCGACAAGGCTATGATGACTACTTTCGAGCGTTACTTCATCGAAGATAAGGCTACGCATCATGAGGAAAAGGGTTACTACTACGTTTATCGTCAGGAGAAAGCCGTTTGTGAGATGATCCTCAAAGAGTTTGGACTCGAAGGTCCCGATACGCATATTATCAATGGGCACGTGCCGGTGAAGGCCAAGAAAGGGGAGCTTCCTATCGGGGCTGAAGGCAAACTGATGTTGATAGATGGCGGATTCAGCAAGGCATATCAGTCAAGTACGGGGATCGCCGGCTATACGCTGATATTCAACTCTCAGGGACTGCATCTTGTGCAGCACGAACCGTTTAGCTCCACACGCAAGGCTATCGAAGAGATGGAGGACATCAAGAGTATTACGGTGGTACGTGAGGTCACATCCCATCGTATGCTGGTGAAGGATACGGACAATGGCCGCTTGCTGAGCAAACAGGTCGAAAACCTCAAAAAGCTCCTTCAGGCGTACAGTTACGGACTGATCAAGGAACGGAAAAAATAGTCGGAAGAGACAAAGAGTGGCTCTAATCTCGGATTGGATCGGAGGGGGATGATGGATATGCCATTCCTCTTCCATTCTCCCGATTGGCCGACTACTTCAGATAATGATAATGATTAGGAGCAGCAGCATCTGCGCCCGATATTTCTAATTCATAGATAATACGACGTTGAGTAAACTAACCAATAAGATCGTCCGGATACTCTGGACCGTCTTCATTGCCGGTTGGGCTGTTATCGGCATTCTGTTTCTGCTCATTGCTACCGGTATGATCGGCTATATGCCGCCTATCGAGCATTTGCAGAATCCTATCGACAAGTACGCATCGCAGCTTATTTCTGCCGATGGGAAGGTGTTCGGTTCTTACGCCCATAGCGGTGACAACCGGATATATACCGGATACAACGAGATTTCCCCCAATCTGATCAAGGCTCTCATCGCTACGGAGGATGTTCGCTTCCGGAAGCATTCGGGGATAGACAGCAAAGGTCTGTTCCGTGCCGTGGTCAAACGCGGTATCCTCAATCAAAAAAGCGGTGGAGGGGGCAGTACCATTACCCAGCAATTGGCCAAACTCCTGTATTCGCCACGGACGGAGACCAAACTCGGACGTCTCTTCCAGAAGCCGATCGAGTGGGTTATTGCCGTGAAGCTGGAGCGTTTTTATACGAAGGAGGAGATCATCACCATGTATCTCAACTACTTCGACTTCCTGTACAATGCCGTTGGGATTAAGTCTGCGGCTTATACCTACTTCGGCAAGCAGCCGGCTGATTTGAAGATAGAGGAGGCTGCCGTTCTGGTCGGTATGTGCAAGAATCCGGCTTATTATAATCCCGTTTTGCATGGCGAGGTGGAACGTTGCCGAGG
This sequence comes from Porphyromonas sp. COT-052 OH4946, assembly GCF_000765965.1. NCBI lineage: Bacteria > Pseudomonadati > Bacteroidota > Bacteroidia > Bacteroidales > Porphyromonadaceae > Porphyromonas > Porphyromonas sp. COT-052 OH4946. The sequence continues at coordinate 97,563 of NZ_JQZY01000027.1, read as the reverse complement.
ACGGCGCAATATCGTTTTGGAGCAGATGTACAAGGCCAAGTATCTGACAAAAGCGGAGCGCGATTCGCTCCAAAAGCTTCCATTGGTTACATCATTTCATCGGATCACGCATCGCGATGGCGAGGCTCCTTATTTCAGGGAGCGTCTGAGGCAAGTACTTATGGCCAAAAAGCCTGAGCGCAAAAATTATTTGGCTTGGCAGGACGATCAGTATCGTGCCGATTCCATTGCTTGGGAGACGGATCCTGTATATGGCTGGTGCAATAAGAATAAGAAGGCTGACGGCTCCAACTATAACATCTATACCGATGGTCTCAAGATCTATACGACCATAGATCTGAGGATGCAGCAGTATGCGGAAGAGGCTGTGGCCAAGCAGATGAAAGAGGTATTGCAGCCGATATTCGACAAAGAAAAGAGAGGACGTTCGTACGCTCCTTTTTCCAGAGATATTACTTCGGACGAGCAGCAAAGTATTTTGCTCCGAGCTATGAAGCAAACCGACCGCTGGCGAGAGATGAAGAAAGCCGGTATATCGGAGTCCGAAATCCGTGCTTCTTTCAACAAGAAACGAAAGATGCAGGTTTGGAATTGGCGAGGAACGATCGATACGGTAATGTCGCCGCTCGACTCCATCAAGTATCTCAAGGGAATCCTGCGAACAGGATTCATGGCCATGAATCCGCACAACGGACATATAAAGGCGTATGTGGGAGGAATCAATTTCCGCAATTTCCAGTATGATATGGTTAGTCAAGGGCGTCGTCAGGTGGGATCAACCATCAAACCATTCCTCTACTCCCTTTCCATGCTCGAAGGAATATCGCCATGCGATGAGATGCTCCATGTATCCCAGACCTTATTCACCGAATCCGGAAAAGCTTGGACACCGAAGAATGTGGGTGCCAGACGGACGGGCGAAATGGTCAGTATCAAATGGGGACTGCAGAACTCTTCCAACTGGGTTACGGCCTATCTGATGGGACGTACCTCTCCCTACACTTTTGTCCGCCTATTGAGGTCTTACGGCCTGAGCGGATATTTGGAGCCCAGCCTCTCTATCTGTTTGGGTACGCCGGACGTTTCGGTGCAGGAGATGGTGAGTGCCTATACCACCTTTGTCAATAAGGGTATTCGGGTGAATCCCCTGCCCATAACGCGAATAGAGGATCAGTATGGGAATGTGGTGGCTCAGTTCTCACCGAATATGGTGGAAGTGCTTCCGACCGATGCCGCATATAAGATGCTCTATATGCTGAAGTCCGTGGTCGATGGCGGTACCGGTAGCAGACTAAGGTATCGCTACGGATTCAAACTCGATATGGGAGGAAAGACGGGTACCACACAGAATAACAGTGATGGTTGGTTCGTGGGCTTTACTCCTTCTCTCGTGGCCGGCTGTTGGGTCGGTGGCGAGGATCGGTCTGTGCATTTCGACTCCATGTCGCACGGACAGGGGGCAGCTTCTGCCTTGCCTATCTTCGCCGAATTCCTCAAGCGTGTATATGCCGATCCTAAGCTGGGGTATACTTTGGAAGAGAAGTTCGATTTCCCAAAGGATTTCCAGCCGTGCATGATGGATCAGGATGTAGAGTATTTCGATGCGGGAGGCGGTGAAGTAGTAGAACCTTTGCCTGAAATCCTTGTTGAATAACCATAGAAAATATAATCACTAAAGCAAATAACGAAACGCTATGAACTTTAACGAATTGCGCAACTCATCCACTGTCTATGTGGATAGCACGCTCCAAACGACAACTATGCGCCATGTCTTTACTTGGATGTTTGGTGCTCTCGGTATCACAGCTCTTACAGCCATGCTTGTAGCTAAGAGTTCGTTGATATATACGATGATAATGAATCCCGGTTTGCTGTGGGGATTGATCATTGCAGAGTTGGCCTTGGTCTTTATACTCTCGGCACGTATCGGTAAGATGTCATTCTTCACTGCTTCTCTTCTGTTTACGATCTATTCGATTCTGAATGGGGTGACGCTCAGCAGTATTTTTATCGTGTACACAATGACGAGCATAGCGGCCACCTTCTTTATCACAGCCGGCATGTTCGGCGCGATGGCTCTGTGGGGATATTTCACGAAAAAGGATTTGAGCAAGTGGGGTAGTATCTTCTTTATGCTGCTGATCGGTCTGATTCTGGCTACTGTCGTGAATCTGTTCCTCCGCTCGAATGCTATGGGCTTTATCATCTCTATTCTTGGAGTTATCATCTTTACAGGTCTTACCGCTTTCGATGTGAACAAAATCAAGCAGATGCTGGCGCAAATGCAAGGATTCGAAGAGGGAGATGTAGCTCGCAAAGTAGCCCTGATGGGAGCCCTGACGCTCTATCTCGACTTCATCAATCTCTTCCTCTATCTGCTTCGCTTCTTCGGCCGAAGGGACTAAAGAGCTGAACAGAAAAGACAGAAACAGCAATAAAAAGCCCTGCCAACTCAGATCGTTGGCAGGGCTTTTTATTGGGAATAATTTAGTAGATAGTCGTTATACAACGACATTGACGATTCTTCCCGGGACTACAATGACTTTTTTCGGACTCTTGCCTTCGAGCCAACGTGCTGCTTCGGGAGCAGAAAGGGCTGCTAGCTCTACATCCTCTTTGCTCATATCTGCCGGCAGTTCGATATTGAAGCGAACTTTGCCATTGAAGCTCACCGGATAGCGTACACAGCTCTCCACCAGATACTCTTCATTGTATTCAGGCCAAGCTGCGGTTACGATACTGCCTTCCGCTCCCAGTTCCTGCCATAGCCACTCGGTGATATGCGGTGCAAAGGGAGAGAGTACTGTCAGCAGCGGGCATAGTATGGCACGAGAAGTGGTTTTGGCTGCTGTCAGCTCGTTTATGCAGATCATGAAAGCGGGTACCGAAGTATTGAAAGAAAAAGATTCGATATCCTGTCCTACCTTCTTGATGAGCTTGTGCAAGCTCTTCAGCTCCTCTTTCGTCGGAGGCGTATCTGTAACGCGTATGCCGTCGGCACCGTAGTACAAAGCCCAGAACTTTTTCAAAAAGCGGTGTACACCATCGATACCATTCGTATCCCAAGGCTTGCTTTGCTCCAGCGGCCCGAGGAACATTTCGTAGAGTCGCAGAGTATCGGCTCCATAACGAGCAATAATATCATCGGGATTGACGACGTTGAACATGGACTTACTCATCTTCTCAATAGCCCATCCGCAGATGTACTTGCCTTCTTCAAGGATAAACTCAGCCGAAGCGTACTCCGGACGCCATGCGCGGAAACGGTCTATGTCGAGCTGATCGTTCGATACGATATTGACATCTACATGGAGTGGAGTCACCTCATATTGCTCGCGCAGTCCGTAGCTGACGAATGTGTTGGTATTCTTGATCCGATAGACGAAGTTGGAGCGTCCTTGGATCATTCCCTGATTCACCAGCTTGCGGAAAGGTTCGGCTTCGCATACGATACCGAGGTCAAAGAGGAATTTGTTCCAGAAGCGGCTGTAAATCAGGTGTCCTGTAGCGTGCTCCGTCCCACCGATGTATAGATCGACGTGACGCCAATATTCATTCGCTGATCGGCTGACGAGTGCAGTATCGTTTTGCGGATCCATATACCGCAGATAGTAAGCGCTGCTACCGGCAAATCCGGGCATTGTGCTCAGTTCGTATGGATAACCTTCGGCTGTATGCCAGCCGGTAGCTCTTCCAAGGGGCGGTTCACCATTTTCCGTAGGAAGGAATTTATCTACCTCCGGCAATCGGAGTGGCAGTCGATCCTCATCCAGCGCATAAGGCATACCCTCTTTGTAATAGATGGGGAAAGGTTCCCCCCAATAACGCTGGCGGCTGAAGATAGCATCGCGCAGACGGTAGTTCACCTTCACGCGGCCTAATTGCTTTTCTCTGATATACTCCTTGGTGCGAGCTATGGCATCTTCTACCGAAAGGCCATTCAGGAAATCGGAATTGACCATTATACCGCTCTTACTGTCTTTGGCATCCTCCCATGTGGCAGGATCGGTAGAAGCTTCTCCCTCGGGTATCACAACTTGGACGATGGGAAGATCGAAATGGCGCGCAAAGGCAAAGTCGCGTGTGTCATGAGCCGGCACAGCCATAATGGCTCCTGTGCCATATCCAGCCAATACGTAATCGCTGATCCAAATAGGAATTTCCTTACCGGTAAGAGGATTGATGGCATAACTGCCGGAGAAAACTCCTGAGACTCGTTTGTCGGATATTCGCTCACGCTCTGTTCGTCGCTTTGTTTCTGTCAGATAAGTCTCTACAGCAGTGCGTTGCTCCTCTGTCGTTACTTCCTCAACCAATTCGCTCTCAGTAGCCAATACCATAAACGTGACGCCGAATATTGTGTCGGCTCTGGTAGTAAAAATCGTAAATGTGCAATCCTTACCAGCCAGACGGAACTCCATTTCGGCTCCTTCGGATCGTCCGATCCAATTGCGCTGTGTCTCTTTCAACGATTCAGTCCAATCCAGTGTCTCAAGATCATGCAGCAAACGCTCGGCATAGGCCGATACACGCAGACACCACTGGCGCATCTTCTTTTGCTCCACGGGGTGTCCACCGCGCTCGCTTACTCCGTCCTTGACTTCGTCGTTAGCCAATACGGTACCGAGGGCCGGACACCAATTGACCATCGTGTTACCCAAATAAGCCAGACGGTAATTCATGAGTATCTCTTGTTGTTCTTTTTCGCTCATGGCTGTCCACTCCTCCGCAGTAAAATGGACTCCTTCGCTGCATGCCACATCGAGACCTCCATTGCCTTGTCGGGCAAAAACTTCAATCAGCTCGCTTATCGGTCGTGCCTGCTGTGCTTGATTGCAGTAGTACGAGTCGAACATCTTTAGGAAGGCCCACTGCGTCCATTTGTAATAATTCGGATCACAAGTACGAATCTCGCGTTCCCAATCGTACGAAAAGCCGATTTTGTCCAGCTGCTCACGATAGCGAGCTGTATTTTCTTCTGTTGTTTTTTCGGGGTGTTGGCCGGTTTGGATGGCATATTGTTCGGCAGGTAGGCCGAATGCATCATATCCCATCGGATGCAATACATTGAATCCACGCAAACGCTTATAGCGCGAAAAAATATCGGAGGCTATATAACCAAGTGGATGCCCTACGTGCAGTCCTGCTCCGGAAGGATACGGAAACATGTCGAGCACGTAGAAAGGTTTTTTACTCGTGTCTTCCGTAACGCGGTAAACCTTGTCTTTGCGCCACTGTTCCTGCACACGCTTTTCTATTTCCTGAAAGTTATATTCCATAATCCCTTATCTCTTCGATCGATTAACTACTATTTTTCTTGGAGCAATATCGAAAAAAGGCAGTCAGCAAACGCGCTAACTGCCTTATTTTCAGTTTGAGCGGTAGGCGAGGCTCGAACTCGTGACCCTCAGCTTGGGAAGCTGATGCTCTACCAACTGAGCTACTACCGCGGTTGGAATGCGACAAAAGTAATCATTAGATATAATATCCGCAAGGAAATTTGCAGTATGAGATTCTATCCCAGATAGGAGGCAACACCTTCGGCACAGCGTTCTCCATCCATTGCTGCCGATACGATGCCGCCTGCATAGCCTGCTCCTTCTCCACAGGGAAAAAGCCCTCGGATTAGAGGATGTTCGCAAGAGGTTGATTCGCGCAGGATACGTACGGGAGAGGATGTGCGACTCTCCAATGCTATCAGCTGGGCTTCCGAAGTGAGGAATCCTTTCGTCTGTTTGTCGAATAGTTGGAAAGCTTTCTGCATCCTCTTTGTAATAAAGGAGGGAAGCCATTCGTCCAAACGTGAGGGTGTGAGTCCCATGCTGTAGGATGATTTGGGCAGATCGACAGAGCTTCGGCCTGATAGGAAATCCGTCATTCGTTGAGCCGGTGCTCGCAGGCTGCATCTTGCCTGTGTCCAACTCTCGCCTTCCAAGCGTTCTATCCAATTCATAAGAGCCAAGGGATCATCCGTAGGAGTGGAAAGTACGTCTTCAGGATGAATCTCCACCACTAAGCCGGAGTTTGCCCATCGGGAACCTCTGTTGGCCGGTGACATACCATTCACTACTGTCTGATCCGGTGCAGTGGATGCCGGTACGACGAATCCTCCCGGACACATGCAGAAGCTATAGACACCGCGTCCCTCCACCTGAGCCGTATAGGTATATTCTGCCGGTGGCAGGTAGAGTCCGCGCCCCTTAGGGTTGTGGTAGCGTAGTTGGTCGATCAGAGCCTGTGGATGCTCCAGCCGGACACCGACAGCCGTTCCTTTTGCTTCCAGTCGAATGCCGTTTCGATGAAGATAGCGATAGATGTCGCGTGCGGAATGTCCCGTCGCCAGGATAACAGGACCGCAGTATTCACGACCTTCACTGTCTCTTGCTCCCATGACTTGACCGTTATGTATGATCAGACTTTCCATTCGGCAACTGAAGTGAACCTCTCCTCCGGCTAACAATATTTGGTGTCGAATGTTTTCTATCACTTTGGGTAGCCGGTCGGTGCCGATATGTGGATGCGCATCGATCAGGATAGAAGGTTGTGCTCCGTGCTTGCAGAGAATACGTAGTATTTTGGTTACATCTCCGCGCTTCTTACTACGTGTATATAATTTACCGTCAGAAAAAGCTCCAGCACCGCCTTCGCCAAATCCGTAATTGGATTCGGGATCTACGTGCCTCTCTTTGGGAATGCGGGCAATGTCTGCTTTTCTCTCGTGTACGGACTTGCCTCGCTCCAGAATAATAGGTCTCAGACCAAGCTCGATGAGCCGGAGTGCTGCGAAAAGACCTGCCGGACCTGCTCCTACTACAATGACAGCGGTTTTCCCTTCTACTGAAGGATAGATCAAATCTGAAAAATCGTCTTCAACCGGAGATTCCGAACCGCTATAGACTTCCAAACCCAAATTGACGTATACCTGTCGCTGGCGAGCGTCAATACTACGGCGTCTGATTATTATGGTATGTATGTCGGTCGGATCTGTTTTTGTCTGTCTTGCTACATATTTGCGCAGTATTTGTTCGTTAGCAGCCTCTTCGGGGCGCAGTCGCAGGTCTATACGCTGTGGCATGATGCTTAGTTTTTGGGGTGAAGACCGAGAGAGGTAGCCTTTTCGATCATAAAAGCACGGGCGGCTTCATAATCATTGGGGATGACACCATCGAGTATAGCCTCTTTGATCGCCTCCTTGATGGTGCCAACGTGGCGCGAAGGCTTTAGACCGAATGTCTGCATAATCTCTTCGCCGGAGATCGGTGGTTGGAAGTTGCGGACGTGGTCTTTCTCTTCTATTTCTTTAAACTTATGACGTACCAAAGCATAGTTGTCTATATACTTGCGCACCTTATCGGGATTCTTGCTTGTAATGTCAGCTTCGCATAGCATCATCAGATCATCTATGTCATCACCGGCTTCGAAGAGCAGACGGCGAACCGCAGAATCCGTAACTCCTTCGTCTACCAGAGTTGCCGGACGCATGTGTAGATCTACCAGTTTCTGTACGTATTTGAGTTTTGCATCGAGAGGAAGTCGGAGTCGTTTGAAAAGAGAGGGTAGCATCTTGGCTCCAACAAAGTTATGATTGTGAAATGTCCACTGTCCCCCAACAAACTTTTTAGTGCGTGGTTTGCCTATGTCGTGTAGCAATGCTGCCCACCTGAGCCAAAGACTATCGCTGTGTCGAGCCAAGTTGTCCACCACCTTATAAGTATGAGTGAGATTGTCCTTGTGCCCGATACCATCACGCGTTTCCGCTCCTTTGAGGGCTAAGAGTTCGGGAAAAACATATTCCATCAGTCCCGTCTGTTCAAACAGAGAAAGACCGATAGAAGGGCGAGGTGAGAGCATGATTTTATTCAGTTCTTCTATTACTCGTTCGGCAGATACAGCTTCTTTGATCCGGTGAGCATTCCGTTGTATAGCCTCGAAGTCGCGTGGCAGGATGGTGAAGCCCGGTAGCTGGGATGCAAAGCGGATGGCACGCATCATTCGAAGAGGATCATCACTGAAAGTAATATCCGGATCAAGGGGTGTGCAGAGGAGCATATCATCCATGTCGCACAGGCCGTCGAACATATCCACCAGATCACCGAAACGATCGCTATTGAGGCATACGGCAAGGGCATTGATGGTGAAATCGCGACGACGCAAATCATCCTCCAGCGTACCATCTTCGACTATCGGCTTACGACTATCGTGTCGGTAGCTTTCCTTACGGGCACCCACAAATTCTATCTCCAGATCACCATGCTTTACTTGAGCGGTACCAAAATTGGCGAAAACAGATAGGTGAGTCTTTCGTCCCAGCTTCTTGGTTACAACTTTAGCCAGATCGATACCGCGTCCTACGGCTACTATGTCGATATCTTTGGAAGGACGATTCAAGAATATATCTCGTACATATCCACCCACGACATAGGTTTCCAGTCCCAACTGATCTGCCGCTTCTGCGATAAGACGGAATATCGGGATATCGATTTTACTAAGAATTAACTCTTTGTCTGTCATCAAAAATCAAGGAGTGATTGGCCAACAAAGGTACGCACTTGTTATTGAGTTTTCTGATTACTCTGACAACTCTGATTGTTTTGGTTGCTTCTGTATTGCTTCCTTACGGCTGTCATTTGCTCTCGGATACCACCTTGCTCTATAAATCGTTTCTGCAGCGATTCTAACAGCCGATATAGCATGTAGTTGGCCTGATGGATGAGTGTGATGCAGAGATTTGCGAGTTCTTCATCCGTAAGGCGTATCATCAAAGAAGAGTATTCTTCCAATAGCTGAGGACTGCGCGCATAGTTACGCATAGATCCATAGCGTGGATGGCTCTTGGTCCATAGAACTCTCTTCCTGACTCGAAGGTAATCTTCATAGTCGAGTAGTAATTCTTCGAGGCTGGCTTTGGCTACGTTGGTCAGTTTGATTTCTGTTTCGGCCGATGTGGTAGAAGCTGCATTGCCTTCTGCGATATTTTGTTTGCCGGAGCGCGCTGCTTGTATCATCTGATCTATGGTTCGATCGGACTTGCTCAAATACGTGTGGGCAAAGTGATATGTGAGATCATAGACGACCTCAACGACCCTATAGACACGTAGTCGGCGATACGATCCATGCCGAGGCAGGAAGGAGGTAACTGACATGCTGTATTTTGTTGTTTTTTCGGTGTTGTCTGAATACTCTGAATACTCGGAGTACTCCGAATACTCTGAAAGAGATTAGAGGAAAAAGTCCGTGCAATCAGCAAAAACTGCACGGACTTTTATATCTGATTCCCTAAGAGAGAGGCAGAACGGCTATCAACCTCCGGCGAGGGTTTCTTTTAGGATTTCGCCTACAGTCGGGTGAGGGAATATGACTCGTTCGATTTGTCGATCTGTCATGCCGGTTTCGATGGCCATGGCTGCGGTTACGATGAGCTCGCCGGCCGGATTGCCAATGAGGTGTGCTCCGATCAAGCGGTTCTCTTCATCAAGTAGTAGTTTGCACTCTCCATTACCTTGTTCGTTTTCGGCTACGAATCGGCCGGAGAAGGCCATTGGAAGGCGACGAACAGTATAGGTGCGTCCTGCTTTGCGAAGCGATTCTTCCGTCTCTCCCACACCGGCGACTTCGGGATTGGTGTACACCACACCCGGTACGGCGCGGTAGCTCATCGTTTCGTCTGTTTTGCCCAAAATCTGATCTACTGCTACCTCTGCTTCTCGTACAGCCGTGTGTGCCAAAAGCGAGAAGCCCGTAATATCACCTGCAGCATAGACATTGGGTAAGGACGTTTGCATCCTTTTGTTAGTCTTTACGCCTTTGCCGGCAAGCTCCAATCCGAGCGACTCGAATCCTTGCAGTACGGGGCGGCGTCCTACACTCATCAGGATACGTTCTCCTTCGATTTCCTTCGTTTCTCCTTCGTATTCTACCGTAACAGCTCCGTTGCGAACAGAAGTTACCTTGTGTCCGAGATAGAACTTGATTCCCTCTTTTTCATAGAGAGCGCGGAGCATGGCTGCATGTTCGGGGTCAATGCCATTGAGTATTTCGGGCAGCATTTCCACCACATGCACTTGCGTACCGATACCGTTGAAAAAAGAGGCGAACTCCATCCCGATAACTCCTCCACCAATGATGACGAGAGAGGTCGGAATCTCTTTGTTCTGAAGTGCTTCTCGATTCGTCCAATACTCTGTCTGTTCCACTCCGGGAATGGGCGGAATAAACGTCTCCGAACCGGTACATAGTAGCAGGTTGGCAGCTTCGTACCGTGCCTCGCCCGCAGTAATGCCGATGATGCCGTCTGCATCGCGTCCCGTTACGGTAGCTTCTGCCGACGCCATCTCTACTCCGGCCTCTGTCAGGCGTGAACGGATGCCGGCAGTCAGCTTGCGAATAATCTTGCCTTTTCGGGCAATCACCTTGCCGAGGTCGAGGCCATCAGCTGCTCCACTTACTGCATATTTAGATGCCGTAGCCATTTGATGTAGCACTTTGGCTGAGTAGAGTAGCGTCTTGGTCGGTATACATCCTTCGTTGAGGCATACACCACCGAGAGCATTCTTCTCAATTAGGAGGGTTTTCAGGCCACCTTTGGCAGCACGTTCGGCAGCCGTATAACCGGCCGGTCCTCCACCGATGATAGCTAAGTCGTAGCGCATAGTTTATAGATTGTTGCGTTCGATATCCTTAAAGTAGTTGTACGTACCCACTTTCAGCTCCACACAGGCAGCTTCGTCGCAGACGATGATGCTGTGACGATGGAGTTGCAGGGCAGTGATCGTCCACATTTGGCTGACTGCACCTTCCACAGCTTCGCGAAGAGCACGGGCTTTGGTATGTCCATTTACGAGGATCATTACTTCCCGTGCATCCATAATTGTTCCCACACCTACAGTAAGAGCACGTTTGGGTACAAGGTTCGTATCGTTGTCGAAAAAGCGACAGTTAGCCAGTACGGTATCTGTAGTTAGCGTCTTGATACGTGTGCGAGAGACAAGAGAAGACCCCGGCTCATTGAATGCAATATGTCCGTCAGGTCCTATCCCGCCGATGAAAAGGTCTATGCCTCCGGCAGCCTCGATAGCTCTCTCGTATGCATCGCACTCGGCCGTCAGGTCAGGGGCATTGCCATTGAGAATATGGATGTTCTGAGGCAGGATGTCGATATGGTCGAACAAATGCCGGTGCATGAATGAATGATAGCTCTCCGGATGCTCTGTAGCAAGGCCTACGTATTCATCCATATTGAAGGTGATTACGTGGCGGAAAGATACGCGTCCTTCTTTACATGCTTTGACCAGCTCTCTATACATCCCTATCGGTGAAGAACCTGTCGGTAGACCGAGCACAAACGGTTTCTCGGCTGTAGGAGCTGCTTTACGGATACGCTCGATGACGTAGTCGGCTGCCCATTTGGAGAGCTTGTCGTAATCCGGCTCTATGATTAATCTCATTGTAAGATTGGGTTAGTCCAGTAGTGGATATGATATATTACTGACGATCAGCTTTCAGGTGTTCGGCTATCTTATTGCCAAGCTCCCAACCCTTCTCGTACAGTTCGTCTGTGGTAGACATTTTTTGTTCCAAAGGTTCGCCTATCATTTCCCAGCCCATTTCTTCTGCAAAGGGAACTATCTTCTTCACTGCCTGACCGGCCCATGTGAATGAACCGAATACGCTCAGATAGCGATCCTTTACCTCACGAAGGCGGATCATCTCCATGATGTTTTTGATCGGAGAGAAGATCTCATTGCTGTATGTGGGGCTGCCGATTATCACAGCCTTGTACTTGAAGATGTCGCGCAGGATGTTCGATGCGGGACTGAAAGCTACATTGTGGCACACAACGTTGCGGATACCACCGGCGGCGATGCCCTGTGCGATCGTATCTGCCAATACTTCCGTATTGCCGTACATAGTGCCGTAGAGAATCACTGCACCTTCCTCGGCTTCGTAGCGGCTCATTCGATCGTATAGATCGAAGGCTTCAGAGAAGTGTGCCGGTGTCCAAACGGGGCCGTGCGTAGAGCATATATATTGAACAGGCAGATTGGCTTCCTTGAACTTGGTGAGTACTTTCTGTACAAAGCTACCGTACTTACCTACGATACAAGCGTAGTAGCGGTACATCTCCTCCCAGCGGAAAGAAAGATCCATATCCTTGTCAAATATATGTCCGTCCAGTGTACCGAACGTACCGAAAGCATCGGCCGAGAACAAGACTTGTTGGGTAGGCAGGTAGGTGAACATTACTTCCGGCCAGTGTACCATCGGAGCGAAAATGAAAGTAAGTTCATTTTTACCGAGAGAGATCTTGTCGCCTTCCTTCACTTCCAGCAGTCCTTCCGTAATGTGGTGGTAACCTTCGAGCATGCCGTGAGTCTTCTTGTTACCCACGATTTGCATATTGGGGTAGCGTTGGCGCAGCAGACCTATCGAGCCACTGTGGTCCGGTTCCATATGATCAACGATAAGATAGTCGATGGGGCGTCCTTTGAGGACGGTGTCCAATTTCTTGAAGAAAATCTCCGAGTAGCATACATCTACTGTATCGATGAGAGCTACTTTTTCGTCTACAACGAGATACGAGTTGTACGACACGCCATATGGCAACGGCCACATATTCTCGAAGAGACTCTTCGAGCGGTCGTTTACGCCCACGTAATAAACGGAGTCTGTTACTTGAGGAACCTGATACATCATATTTCTTGGATACTTTTATAATTATTTGTTGTTATGATAATTTCTGCATAATCGGATTCTTTACGGCATGGATGATAAGCCAAATGCCTGCAAGAACGAATGGTATGCTGAGCAGCTGTCCCATATTCAGGCCGACTGATTCGATAAGCTTGAGCTCCCATGGCTCCTGAACGATCTTGATGCGCTCGATGATCAAGCGAGAGAGGAAGATGCCCGTGAGGAAAACTCCCACTATCAGCCCGGAGTAGCGTCGGGCGGCATCGCGCTTCCAGTATAGCCACATACAGAGAGCGAAGACTGCCAAATAGCACAAGGCTTCGTATATCTGAGTAGGATGACATCCCATATCCATATTCGGCACCAATCGGCGATACTCTTCCGAGCGAATAAAGCGGAAGCCCCAGGGCAATGTCGTCGGGCGGCCGAAAATCTCACTATTGGTCAGATTGCCCAGACGAATCATGGCGGCTACGATACCTGTAGGCACCGCCAAGCGGTCTAAAACCCACAGGATGGACTTGCGCGTTACTCTGCGCGAATACAGCCAGCAGGCTATTATGATCCCGATGGTACCTCCATGGCTGGCCAAGCCACCCTCCCAAGTGACGAATATCTTGGCCGGATTGGCCAGATAGTATGCCGGGTCATAGAATAGGACATGCCCCAGACGTGCTCCGACGATAGTACCTACAAAGACATAGACGGCCAGAGACTCGAACCATTTGGGATCCAGCTTCTCGTGTTCCCACATTTTTTTCTCTATCCAAGGGCCCAAAATGATCAACCCCAATGCAAAGAGCAAGCCGTACCAGACAACGGGGTGGCCGAAAAGGGTAAATAGAACCGGATCGAAATCCCATGTGATGAATGCAGGTAGTGTCATAATGTTCCGATTAGCCGTTTAGTTGAGTAGTATTTTTCTTAGCAAAGTTGCCCTATCCAGTACTCCCTGTCTCCGGGAAGAAGGTCTATGACGGGGATTTCCTGTAGGGTGTAAGCTCCGGGGTGTTGGCGCATGGCTGCCCGAGCTGCACAGACCAGTGCTTGTCCGGTCAATGCCGGATTGTTGATCTCCATATCGAATGACATCCGCTGGTTTTGCGTAGAACCGCTCACGCCCTTACGCACCATGTGGACGCCATGCCCCATATCGATGAGGGCATCCACATCATCTACCTGTATCACGTGGGTCTCGTCGTGAGCGAAGTACTCATCTGCTTTGATGGCAGCCGATATCTCCTCCAAGTTGTGTCCCGGAAGCAGTTCTACGTAAACCATGCGGCGATGTACACCCGTTCCGAGTGGAATGGTCATCGAAAGTGCGGCCTTCACGCCGTCTATGGCCTTCACGGCTACAGTATGTCCCATACTCATACCGGGACCGAAGTTGGTGTAGGTGATTCCTTTGGGGACGATAGCCTGCATCAGCGTACGCACCACAGAGTCGCTGCCCGGATCCCAGCCGGAAGCGATGACGGCTGCCGCTCCGCTTTCTCTGGCAGCATTTCCCAGTGATTGGCGCAAGGCCAAAATGTTGCCGTGAATATCGAAGCTATCGGCCGTGCATATTCCTTTTTTCAATATCTCTAAGGCTGTTCGCTCTACTTCCCGACTTGGTGAACATATCAATGCTACATCGACTGCTTCGAGTTGTTCGATGTCCGATACTACGGGGAAAGGTCGAAGCTCGGAGGGAACTTCGGTCGGATTGCGGCGTACGATGCCTGCTATTTCAAAATCAGGGGCTTCATTAAGAGCTTGCAGGGCATAACGACCGATATTGCCGTAGCCTATGATGGCCGCCCGAATCTTTTTGTTGTCTGTCATTTGTCGAATCTGGGGATAGGTGTTTCGCCCCCTTCTCTTATTTGAGTAGTTTGCCTTTCTCTCTGAAGCCTTTGACCACGGCATCGAGCAGACCGTTTACGAACGTTCCGCTCTTCGGGGTACTGAACAGCTTGGAGAGGTCGATGTATTCATTGATTGTTACCAAAGCCGGAATATTCGGGAAGTTGAGCAACTCGGCAATGGCCAGTTGCATGATCAGCATATCCATGTCCGCTATGCGATCCACTTCCCAGTTGATCAGATTTTCACGGATGATACGGCGATATTCCTCTCCGTTGATGATGGCATTGCGCAGTAGGGTGGTGCCGAATACGGCATCGTCTTTCTCCTTATACGCAGGAAGCAGGATAGCCGATGGATCGGTATCTTGGTCGATCCGTCGGATCGTCTTGAGGACGAACTCCTTCACGATTTCGATAGGTGCATTTTCCTGTCGGATCGTTTGGTAGTTGCCATCGGCAACTGCCTGCCGTACCGACTGTTCCACCTCTTCTATGTCGGGAGTCTCCTCTGTCTCGATTTTCTCGATAAGTTGTATTTGATTGTCCCAGAAGATACTATGCTCTTCCATTACTTCTGCCAGCTCTTCGTCGGGAAGGACGATGTCGCGCATCAGCTCATTCCAGAACGAACGGTCGGCTTCGAAGTCGTCGTTGGCATCGGAACCCATGTAGCGGGCGAAAGTCTCGGACGAATGGATTTTTTTCAGCAGGCGTCGCAGAAAAGCTTCTTCGGAACGCCAGTTAAGAGCGTTCTGTTCGGCTCTTACCCACAAAGGTCTGCAGCTTTCGATCTTTTCGGCAAGCCGGTTCTGTACCATGCGCAGATTGGGGTTTTTGTCCTTCTCTGTCGCTAAACGCTTGTTCTTATTGGCTTCGAGGATTTCCGCATGCAGTCTTGTCAGTTCCGGAACTAAGAGGAGGTAGTATAGGTATAGGTCGTATGTCCGCTCCAGACTGTTGAGCAACTCTTTTTCGGCAGATTGTATTTCAGCATCATCTCGATGGTAATACACATATGCTTGTTGCAAAACTCGGGATCGGACAAGTGCTCGATTGATCATTCTTATAATCCTTGAAAAGTAATGTCTGGCAAAGGTAATCAGACGTACTCAAACCCACAACATATTGGCTTTCGGCTTAAAAAAGGCGATGGGACTCATCTCCGAAGCATGATTGTCGTATCAGATCCATCTAACGTTCATGGCAGGGTAGGGATCTGGCATTTTCTCTTCTTTATGTCTAACTTTTATAAGACCATAGTATCCTCTCGCATGAGACCATAGTATCCTCTCGCATGAGACCATAGTATCCTCTCGCATGAGACCATAGTATCCTCTCACATGAGACCATAGTATCTTCTCACATGAGACCATAGTATCCTCTCACATGAGATCATAGTATCCTCTCACATGAGACTATAGTATCCTCTCATATGAGACCATAGTATCCTTTCCCTGTCGGTCATACTTTATTCACGATATGGATCTCACAATGAATATCCGAATACCGTGGATGCAATTGTCCCGGAGATGGGAGGTGGCTCGTTTCGGTCGATGCTGCTGTTCATCCGAGGAGCTGTTTCGGAGAATACGAACCACAAAAGCAAGAACAGTGGTTCGCGTTCTCCAACAAAAGACGCGCGTAAAACTTTTCGTTTTGGCTCATGAATTTTTCACTTCTCGAACCGAAAGAGAAATTTTCCTGCGCCACGTTTTGTGGCACCTCGATCAATGAGATTGACGAGCATGAATTGGTGCGATGAGGGAAATGACCTTCGCTGAAATGCGATGCGAGGAGTGTGGGCAATGCCGCTCTGGCTACTGCGTCAGATTGAAACGGAAGCTGACGCCGAAATTGCTGTTCGTGATAGGGAAGGAAGCCGAGCTGACAAGCGGATGGTTCATATCCCAATCGTAATAGGCGCGTAGGGTAAGCATACGGCTGATGTCGTAGTCCGCACTGACGTTGATCTTGTGGCTGATATTGCCATTCGTAGCTTGTGTGTAAGCATCTTGGATCTTGCGAATCAGGGTCAGTGTACGGCTGTAAGCATAGTTCACTCGGACGGTCAGCGCGCCTCCGGTACGCGGAGTTGCAGTCTCATTGTTGTTTCGTCCGCCTTTGGCCTTTCTTGCAGGTCTTGTCCGTTGCAGGCCGATGAGTTTGGCAAAATTCTCTGCCTTATAGTTCATCCCTATGGTTATCTGATCTTCGTTCGACTCCACGAGCTGATAAGCCGATAGATTCAGATTCAGACGGCGAGTCTTTCTGTAGTCCGTATTGATCCCCAACCCACTCATAAACGTAACTTCCACACCGAGGAGGGGAGCAAAACTATCTTCGAGACGGACAAATGGAATATCGAAAGGCATGGATGCAACGGGGGTCAGCATCGTGGGATCCGATGAGTCTTGGATAAAACCCAGATTGCTACCATCGGCCAAACCCACCCAACCGAGGTAAGAGCTATAGCTATCTACGTTGTATATACCACGGTAGGCATGGTTGATACGCACATTTCGGAAGTACTTCTTGAGCAGTTCGGTTTTGCTCAAGCCCGTGTAGCTGACATTCCAGTTGGGGAGAATGGAAGACAATGAGGGGAATGCCGACAGGCCGATTTTTCCCACCGACCTCTGGGTATAAGCACTGAGGAAAGCCGGAATAAGCACGTCGGCCGAGTTGAGGGATACGGCACTGTTCTCCGGAGAAACCGGCTGGCCGGCCAGACTGCTTCCTTCCATGAATCCGGAAGAGGGATAAGTGGCTCCATGATATTGGGCCATGATACGCCCTGCGATTATCTCCCGATTTCGCAGGAACTCATTGAAGGCCTCCGAGGCATAGCCCGTTGCTCCGGACGAACTGCTGAACATGCCTTTCAGTCCGATGGTCGTCATCACGAAGTTACCTCCATAAGTGCGCGGCATACCGGCATAGATGTATTGGGTCTGCGTTTGTCGGGTATCGGTTCTGTTGGCTGTGAGGTTGATGCGCAGCTCGCGAATCGGTTCGAGCGTCATCTTGATCTCGAACGAATTGCTCTCCGAGTAGACGGAGGGTGATACGTTTTGCTGCCCACCGATAAGCCAACCTTTCTGCGCAGCTTTGTCCACGAAATCTTCTCCGGTAAGGCCGAAAGCAAAGTCCCATCCCGGTGCCAAAATGCCATCCACGGAGCCTTGTCCGCCGGCAGCTTTGATATTGGGCAAGAATCCGGGCAGATGCAGGCCGGACGATTGCCGGTAGTTAAGGTTGATGCTCTTGAGCATCATCAGGGCGTATACCATCCTTTCGCCTATCGCACCGAATGCAGGAGTGGAACTGCTCTGCCTCGGGGGGGCTACCGTTACATTGATCTCTATGCTGTCATTGTTCAGAATGACGATTGTATTCTTATCCTTGATTTTTGTCTTCAGCGGATACATCTTGCCATCCGG
The DNA here is from genome assembly GCF_000765965.1 of Porphyromonas sp. COT-052 OH4946. Taxonomy (NCBI): domain Bacteria; kingdom Pseudomonadati; phylum Bacteroidota; class Bacteroidia; order Bacteroidales; family Porphyromonadaceae; genus Porphyromonas; species Porphyromonas sp. COT-052 OH4946. The sequence continues at coordinate 79,580 of NZ_JQZY01000027.1, read as the reverse complement.
GCCGAGGGCGGACACTCTCACTTTCTTGGAAGCAAAGGTGTGCGTCAGCGTTACCGTAGAATCGGGGAGCAACCGGATTTTCTTGGTCAATGGCTGAGCTGCTTTTTTTACAGGATCCTTTTTGTCCGGATTCGTGATATGCTGCTCTATTCTCTTGAGGAAAGCGGATTTGCGATACAGCGATGTCAGATTGAGTTGCAGGGGAAGTTCCAGCGTCGCCTGATTGCGGATCGTATTCCCGATGATCTGTTCGGTGGAGGTTTTGGCTCCACGATCCCAGTTATACACGGCATTATAGGTCAATGAACCGTTCACCCAATTCAAGGCGGATATTTGGGTTGTAGGCAGGGTATACGATACATTGAATGTTTGGTCGTATGCGATAGGAGTTCCCAATTCGGCAATACTGCGTCGAACGGAGTCGCGCCATATCTTATACTCATCGGGAGCGAGCTTTTTGTTCACTTGTACATGCGGCTCTTCGATACGGGCATTGGTGCCACTGCGGAAGTTGATCCTCAGACTGTTGAGGGGATTCCAGTTGACAGCTATGGCACGATCCCAAACGAAATTCTGCATGAACGTCACGGGTAGCTTTTCGGCCTGACCTACTCCATAACTGAAGTTGCGCACCTGTTCCTCCGAATAGGAACGGATCATATTGGTCTGGAAGGTGATCTTCGCCGGGAGCGGATTGATGGCAAAACCTTTCAGATAGGTTCCGGCCTTTTTGATTTTGGCAAACGGCTTGATCGGTTTGAGCAGAGGCGAATAATCATATACCATCCCGGCACTCCAGTTCAAATTCGTATTGTACTCCATGTCGGGATTGTGTCGTTCGCTTTTATTATAGGAGTAATTGAACGAGAAGTTCGCCGGATCGTAAGGCATCGGGTGTTTGCTCTTGACATTGACTCTGATATTGTTCAGTGCCAAACTGTGCGTTGTCATACGGTTTTCGCTTAGCCTCCTCAGAGAGTCGCGAGAATTTTTGTCGGGCAGAGCGTCCAAAGCATCTTTCAGAAGGATGTCTTGATCATAGGGATTGTATTGTGGAGATATTTTCTCATCCGATACCGAGTAATAGAAAGGTATGCTGATCTGAGCCTTTTCGGGGAAGAACTTGCCAAGTTCCAAATTGGTGGAGAAGTTGAGTGTACGCGTATCTTCTATGGCCCGCTGCGTGAGAGACTCGTCCAAAGCACCGAATCCGGCGGTTATCATCTGTCCGCGCATATTCACCGATCCCAAGTCGCTAAGCTGCATATTGATGGTGGTATTGGCAGCCCATCCGCCTTTCTCATCGTAGTCCGTGAGCCTGAGTTCATTGACCCATATCTCGGCACTCTTGATGTCAGTACTGTTATTGCGAATACCGATCATGATAGTCTTGACTTCACTCAGTGTCGGATTTCCCATAACGCTAACGGTATTGCCGGTGTTTTCGGGGTCGGGTTCGGAGAAAAGGCGATAGAAGTCAGCGGCAGGATTGCCTGCGGCTTTCTCCCTGTTGCGTTTCGTCTTAATATCGGTGAGGGCAGACAGTTTGAAGTCGAACATATTCTCCTTAGGCCAAACAGTTTCCCTGTCGTTCTCGCTATTGGTCGAATAGGTACCGAAAGGAGTCAGGCGCAACGGTATGGAGTATTCGTAATAATTGTTCCGGTAATCCGTCCCTAACCGGATGAAGACGGACAGATCTCCATTGCCTGTATGCGTGGCGTCTTCATCCTGAAGGCGTTCGGCATGCGTAAACATCTGCAAACGCTTATAACGCCGCAGATCATAGCCCGTATTCTTATATACGGCACGTGCATCGCCCGGTGCCAGTGTTCGGACTTTCAGGCTCATGGACTGTTCGTTTTGCTGCGTGCTCTGTGCTTGCTGGGGATCGAGCGAACGCAATACGCCCGGAGGGAGCACATAGTTCACAGGCTTACGGTCACCATTCTCCTCTATGTTTACGGTACTTACTTCCAGTTTTGCATTCGAGATCGGTGTCAGGTTGGCCGGATGCAGTTCGCGTTCGTACTGTCGCCAATCGCCACGCACCAATTTGAAAGTCCCGAATCGTAGAATGACCTCTTCAGAAAAGTTCGTCAAGTAGACACGCATGAAGCGGATGGTCTTGAAGTCCGTAATGCCTCCGATCTTTCTCTCGAACTCCCGTACCGGGACTTTGAACTGATACCAGGTTATAGTCTCCTTTTTGCCGTTGCGCAGCTCTACCTCCTTGGTACGAGAATCGACAATATAGTTTTGCCCCACAACCATTTTAGAGGGATGCAGCTCCACACGGTACTGGAAATACTTCTCTATTTCGTTGAGCGTATTGTCCTGATTGATGTCTTCCACATCGGGTACCAAGCGGCTGGATACGTTGTATCCGGTAATATCGTTGGTGGCTTCGGCCGAGTTGCCTTCCACTCCGTTGTATTGCTTATAACGATCGAGGATCGACTTGCGTGCGTCATCGTAATCGGCCCCCCGATAGTGGTGAAAGTTGTCCCCACCCGGATCGTTGATCGGGCTGAATGGATCTGCACTCCATTGACCCAGAACATCGGGAGATACGATAGACGTCAGACGGGATATATACTCGGCATATGCCGGGAATTCTTTTTCCTCCTCCGTCGTAAGCCCGTTGAAGCCGACATCCTGTTTCGGACGTGCTCCGGCTGTATTGTCGAAAGCATAGCCCGTTCCCTGACGCTTCGGCACCTTACCCCATACTGTGGTCTCTATGGCAGCGGGATCATCGTTGATGGGCATACCGTTCTCGAAAAACTTCTTTTCGTCTTTCAGAACTTCCTCGGATATTTCACCCAAGTTGATATACATTGACCCTCCCTTGGCAGTTTCTTTGTTGTAGATGAAAGGATCGAGAAGCCAAAACTCTACGTACTCGATATTGGATGCTTCGAAGTCGCTCTGATCTATCTTGCGCATGATACCGCCCCAGTTGGATTGAGGATTGGCTAAACGACCGTCCGACTGCATATCCACCGTATTGAGGTTGTATGGGCCACGCTCAGACGGATAATAGGACATCAGCAGCGTGTGCAGATAGCTATTCATATTGTATGTCTGATCGCGATAAGGGAAAAGCTCGGAGGTCTTCACTTCGCGGACATAATGGTTGGAGAGCTGTTCGAGGTCATTCTTCAAGTGGGCGGGCATACCTGCGGAATTCTCTCTTGTGAATATCGGATCAATGTAGAACCACGATAGTTTGGCTCTATGCTTGCCATAGTCAATATCGTTCGTCAATGATGCTTCCGGGAAAAACACCGGCCCTGCTCCATCTTGAAACGGAGTACTGGAGAGCATCCACGAATACGGATTCATCAGGTCGATATAGCTCTGCGAACTTTCGAAGTCGTCCAGATAGCTATTGCCTTGGGCATATTTACTTTGATAATGTCCGGGGATCAAATGAGCAAACTCAGCGTTTATCGTGATCTCACTGGGTTTTGTCAGCTCCACGAAAGGCAAAAGATCGAGTGCATTCGTCAGCCATTGAGCTTGAGTGCGGTAGTTCAGGTTAAGTCCCCAAAGCGTATTCTTGAGCGACTCGTCTCCAATCACGGATTTGGTTGTCAGCGGCATTTCGCTCAGGTGCATGAAGGTACCGCCCAAGGTGAAATCCTTGGAGAAGTTGTAGTTCAGATCTATACCGAACATCGTTTTGCGCTGCATATTCATCAACCCTCGGTTCTCCAGCGACACATTGATGGGAGTTCCCGAAGCGAGAATCGCTTCATTGATGATCGATACGTTGCCGGAGAGGTAGTCTACCGTATAATCCACATTCTCCGTCAGCTTGACACCGCCGGCCGTCACTACGACGGATCCGGGCGTTACGTTGATAGCCCCCAAAGAAATATCACCGCCCGAAGAAGCTTTGTATTCTCCTCGGAAGATAAATTTGTTCTTCTCTGCTACTTGCTGCGCAGCCACTGCCGTCGTATCGTACAGCTCTTGGAAGCAGTACTTTTTCGCCAATACAGGATCGCCAAACGCATCGGCAAGAGTCTTTCCGAATGGCTCCACGGTAGGAAGGATCACGACTCCTTTTTGAGGGAGGATCGTATAGCCATCGACAAAGTCATATGTGCCGTCGGGGTAAGGTTCTTGCTTGGCGTCCAGTCTATCCATGCCCAACACGCGTAGAAGCAGCTGTCCCTTGATCTTGCCTTCGCTGATATATGGCTGGTAGACGCCTGCGCTATCGCTCTGGTAGAAAACATTCAGCTTGAACTTCTCTTTCTGCACATTATAAACACCACCTCCCAACTGATAGGCATTCTTCATCATGAAGTGCCAATACGGCGAGGTCGAACTCATCGCCGTTCCTTTGAGCAGCTTAACGTAGAGGTTCTCCGTGGAGTTGTCCGGCCGGTCTGTAGAAAACTCTCCGACCTGATACACCTGACCATTGTACGTATATTCGAATGCTATCCCCAACACCTCATCGGCAGAGAGGCGCATATTCAAACTGATATAGCCGAGAATGCTATTGACTGTGTAGTCCGCAGGGTTCAATAGGCGAGCACTCTCTACTTTTTCGTAGTCTCGCCCTCCTTGCATGATTCCGCCCAACTCCTGCGTTACCTGGTCGATAAAGCGCAAGTTCGGCATCGATAGTAGCATCGGATAGAGCGAATTGGCCTGATTGGCCGGTAGGCTGTTAGTACTCATGGAGGGAGAAACGGATGGCAAAGCTATCTTTTCCGGTTCTCCCAAATCGGTAAAGGCTACTATGTTACGCGTCTGGGTGTTGTCGAAATTGCCTTTTTTATTGGTTACCCACACTTCCACACGATTGATTTTGACACCTGAGCTGATAAAGGGCAGTGTCTTCATGGCACCATCGTAACGATCACGGAAGTAGTGGCCGAAGAAGAAGTGCCGATTCTCATCGTATTGGCCTGCCGATAATTCGAACGGGGTAGTCTGCGCACCACCTTTCGTGCTGACCCTCTTGGTCTCTGCCTCCTGCTGACTGACCACCATATCCACGTCCAATTTGCCGAACTGCATCTTCGTGTGTATCCCGAACAGGCTCGCTCCACCTCGAATCAGAGTGTTGCGCGTATTCATGGATACATTGCCGGCTTCGATCAGCTTGATGATGTCGTCTTCCTCTCCTTCGAAAGCTAACTTCAGCTTCTTTGCATCGAAGTCGAACGTACTCTCCGTATTATAGTTCATCCCGAAGTTGAGCTTCGTACCCACTGAAGCCTGCACGTTGGTCTGGATCTTTTCGCTGAAGTCGAAATAGGAATGCTTGCGTGCATTTTCGGGCAGAGACGGGTTGTTCGTGGCATTGCTCTTAGCCCCCATGGCCACCTCGGCCGATCCTTGGGTACGGAGTTTGACTCCGCCGGGGCCGAAGAGTTTCTCGGCCGGACCGAGGTCGAATGTCATTTCCAAAGGATTGAACCGCTTCTTTCCCTCCTGTTGAGCTTCAAGTCGTTCTTTTTCCATGAAGTAACGGCGGGTGGAATCGCGCTGCATATAGCGCAGGTATTCTTTGGGTGTGAAGGGGATGGGACTGCCCAGAGGTTTATCCCCAAGCTTGGTTACAAGCAGATATGTATTGGTCTTCTCGTCGTAGATAAATTCGGTGCGGATGTTATCCGGAGTCTTCAGGTCGAGTGGGTAGTTGCCATCCAGATAGCGATAGTCTTTGGCTTGGGTCTTCTTGACGGGGAAACGAGTCGTATCGGCCGGAGAGGGAGTTGCATAGTGATTGCCGATAGCAGCCCGGGCAGGTACAGAGCCATTCGCCGGACGCCATGTGGCCAAAGCAAGGCCGGCGATTATAGGCAGTAGAGCCGCAAGTAACCGAATGGGTTTGTTTTTCTTTTCCATTATCAAGACACCCGTGATCCTTCTTTGTTTGAGAAAAGGCTATAACATTCGTAATGCTCGCTTGATAATATCTTCGACAGCCAAAGACGAATCCTCGGAGAGAATGGACTTGACCGCTTTGCGTATAGCCGGATCGGCAAAGCCAAGCATCTTCAGGGCACTGATGGCCTCTTCTCCCGAAGCTATGGTATTCAGAGCGGCACCGCCTACAGCCGTCCGTGCAGACTGGATCTCGTCAGAGGAGGTCTCCAGCTGGATCTTACCTTTCAGATCCACGATGATACGCTGAGCCGTTTTCAGGCCGATGCCCTTCACCGCTTTCAGCGCATCGGCCTGTCCTGTGGTGATGAGTGCGGCCAGTTCTTGAGGAGCATAGGAGGATAGGATGAGCCGTGCCGTCGTAGGACCGACACCGCTGACGGAAGTCAGTTGGCCGAAGAGTGTGCGTTCTTCTTTCGTAGAAAAGCCATACAATAAATGGGCATCTTCTCGGATCAGTTGTGTGATCCAGATGAGTCCCTCTTTCTTCCCCTGATAGGCAGAATAAGTGGTGAGCGAGACATTCACATCATAACCCACTCCCGCACACTCGATCACGAGGTTCGTTGGCGTCAAACCGACTATTGCTCCCTTGAGATACTCTATCATTGCATGCTACACAGACCGAGGGCTTTATGTGTGGCTTCTTGGATCACTCGGCGAAACATTCCACAAAGTCTCCGGTCAAATTACTTTTACATGACTTTTTTTCCAAAAGCCACATAGTGTTGTTGTTTATACTACAGGAAACTAACGCAAAAGTAGGGAAAATGTTGTATCAAGTCCGTTTGTAGTAGTATATACGAGGGGTAGAGGCATCTATTTTATTCCTCAAGGATACGCGAGAGCACAATAATATAATGAGTAGCCGAATTCACTGTTGAGGCAATCGAACGGCGGGAAAAGAATATTGCTTTTTCTCGCAACGAAAAGTCCGTTAGGCTTGCATCGGATTTGAATGGGGAGATATTGATGCGGTTAGTCTGGGAGAACAAGTTTTCGTTTGGCTGTGATCGTATCTATTCGGATACGATAGATGGCGGTATGGGGCATACCGCTTTCAACGGCCTTATCGAACAAATCCATTTTCTCCGCCGTGTACTTCTCACAGATCAATCGTAAGGCATGCACGCACTCCTTACGATCTTCTACACGAACGACTCGCCCCCTGACTATAGCACTCTCGAATTCGGTGGTGAAAATTCGACTCAGCATAGAGCCGGATAAGGGAGCGCTTCCCTCTTTCAGTGCTTCCAGCGTTTCCGTACCATATACATCGGGTACCTCCACTCGGCCTACAAATACAATGGTGGCCGAAGGCTCATGGGTGAATAATTCGACTTTGTGTCCGGCACGTGCCGAATGGAAGTATAAATTCTCCCCATCGCGTACGATGGAAAGTGGCAAGGTATAGGGCGTATGGTCAGTATCCAAGACCGAAAGGACACCATAGGCTGCCCGATCAATCACTTCCAAACCGAATTCTTGGCTCATTTCTCGATCTTTACGTCGCATGATGAATGCCTAAAACAAGGGTTACACTTTGTATTTTCCAATAGTAAATGCAACACCCTATAAACAAAAACACGCCGAGGGATAATCGTTCGGGGTGTGAAGCCAATCGTTTAAATTCGTGTTGCAATGCATAAACAACTAACCTCGGAGCAAAGGTACACAATTGCCTGCCTACTCAAAGAGAACGTGTCCATCAGGAAGATCGCCGCAATGATCGGCGTTGCCCCAAGAAATGAAGGGGATAGCAAGAAATGTGTATCAAAATACAACACAAAATTAATCGAAGACCCAGAAAAGGGCTAGGATACCTAACGCCAAGCCAAGTTTTAGGACTAACTTAGATCAACAAGGTTGCGCTGGAAGGGGGAATGTGCCCATGCGAAATTCGATTCCCCATGGTTGGAGGTTTTTGCTATATTTGCCGGCAGACAAAGCACCCAGCAAGAGGATATAGTTCTTCGAAAGAAAACTTATCTGCTTGATATAGAACATTATTGACAAACAGTTTACGACTAAATAACAACAAATATGCACGCTGCTTCATACATCATTCCCTATTTCATCAGGCCGATTTTACCCCATCCGTGTCAGTCATACCACTGCACTATTCGGACTAAGCAAGAATATCTCTATGACGCATAAAGAGGAATAAGGCTTCCATAGTCCCCTCAAACATATAAGGCACCCACCGAGTTCCCTGTAGAATTTGGTGGGTGCCTTTGTTTTATCACTGCCCAAACCAACCTTTTTCAGCCTGCGATTTATATAGAAATGAGTTTCGATCTGTATATAAATTGAAAACGATTTATATACAAATCGCAAACGATCTATATATTTATCGTAAATGATTTGTATATAGATCGTTATCCTCTCTTCTAAAAGTCATGTTTCGACTTGAAAAACCTCTTCTTTTTACCTTTTTGACTTCAAAAACCACGTTCATTCAGATGCTTATTTAGAATCATTCCAAACTCATCTTCGTTGTTGAAAACTTTTTTCGTGTGTGTTTTCAGTACAGTAAACATGCTGAGAAAGGAGAGACACGTCCTCCGGACAGCGATACGATTCTTATATCGCTCATCAGAAGCAAATGGTATGTGTTGCTCTCTGTGCTGAACTTTCAATTCAGTCTCGTTATGCCCGCTTTCACTTGGTATCTTGTCGGATTTGGTCTTGATCTCGAAATCGGGAAAACCGGATAGATACAGTGCTCAAGAAAGTAAATAAGTACCTTTGCGTGCAGTGAAGCAGTATACCAACTCTAAGTCGTAATGCCATGGATAGGCTGACAAAAGAACAACGCCACAGAAATATGTCTCTGAACAAAGGAAAAGGTACTAAACTGGAAATTTTGTTTGGCAAGCTGTTGTGGAATGCCGGAATCAGGTACCGAAAAAATGATAAGGAGATTTTTGGAAAACCGGACTTCGTGATTAGAAAGATGTATTACTTTGAAAACTTTCACAATAATATATTCGCATTATGAACAATTGGACTAGAGAAGAAACGATTATTGCATTCAATTTATATTGTAAGATAGATATTAGAAATAGCCATAAAAACCATCCCCTAATAATAAAATATGCTAAATTATTAGGGCGTACTCCGAGTGCTTTAAATATGAAGATTGGCAACATTGCACGGTTAGATCCCGATTTAAAACAAAAAGGAATTTCAGGTTTAACACATGGCGCAAAATCAGAACAGTTAGTTTGGGATGAGTTTTATGGAAACCCAGATCTGCTTGCATATGAAAGTGAGAAACTAATCGCTATCTATTCTCAAAAGAGCATTGAAGAGTCCACTGGAATTGAAATGATGGATTTACCGAATGGAAAAGAAAGAGAAGCTATTGTAAAGCAAAGAGTCAACCAATCTTTTTTTCGTTCCACAGTACTAAATGCTTATGATTATCATTGTTGTATATCAGGGATTAGTATACCGACTTTGTTGGAAGCATGTCATATTATAGGATGGTCAGAAGATAGTTCGATTAGAACAAATCCACAAAATGGGCTTTGTATGAACCCCCTATTTCACAAGGCTTTTGACAATTTGCTCGTAACTATAACTCCAGATATGATTATTGTTATTTCAGAGGAAATGATTACAAAGGTTGCAAAAGCTTCTTTCCAAGATTATTTACGAGGACTGAACGGAAGGCAGATTATGCTGCCAAATAAGTTTATGCCTCGTAAAGATTTCCTCAATATCCATTATGAAAGATTCAAAAAAAGATAACCTTATGAATTCAGAATACATTAATCAAATTTTATTTTTACTTCAGAGGGAGAACAAGATTCAAGATTTTTTTTATCCTATTATCATGATCCTTCGGGAAGACAAGGATGGAGATATTAAATACAGCTTACAAGATAGAGATGTTGTCATACAGACACCGACTGCCAAAGAGCTTTTGCGAGTAGCTGCATCAACATTTTTGGTAGAGGCAGAGAAGTTGCTTAAAGCGATAAACGAAAACAATGGCGCATTTGCTGTTCCCTACATAGAAACATTCATGAATGGTATTTATTGCCATTCATTGAAAGCCAAATCATCAGATAAAACCGATATCAGAATCATTCTGCATGATCGTAGAACAAAGATGAACTCTGAGATGGGATTTAGCATCAAATCTCAATTAGGCAGTAATTCTACATTGTTGAATGCGAGCAAAGCCACCAACTTCAATTTCAAAATAAAAGGTGCAAAATTTTCAAACCAAGACATCTGTGAAATAAATTCGTTGGGTTCCAAGAAAGACAAAGTGATTAAGCGTGTAAATGCGATTAAAAAGAAAGGAGCTACATTGGTATTTGACAAAGTCGATAACCGTATATTCCGCAATAATCTCATTATGTTGGATGGAGATTTGCCCATGATCATAGCCAATTTGCTATTGGAACAGTTTAATAGCGGCATCTCGACCTTGAAAGAATTGGCAGAGAAACTTTCTGAGGTTAATCCATTGAATTATGATATAACCCAATCATCGCCTTTCTATACTTATAAAATCAAACATCTTTTAACCTCTGCCGCATTGGGTATGATGCCAGCTACTCCATGGAGTGGCATATATGATGCAAATGGCGGATATTTGGTCGTAAAGAAAGATGGTGAAATACTTTGCTATCATTTCTATGATCGTAATAGATTTGAAGATTACTTATTTTCAAATGCTTATTTGGAGCGATCGAGTACCACTCGTCATGAGTACGCATCAATAATTAAAGAAGTTGATGGAAGTCTTTCATTTAAGCTCAATTTCCAAATCAGATTGAAATAAGAGGACAAAAAGCAGTCAATATCAATCATTTGACCCCTGCTTATTTATCTTTTATGTCATTGGCCAATACGACAGTGGAATCTGTCACAAATAGTAACTTGAAAGCCGATGATATAAAGCATGAAAGAAAAAAATTACGCATTTTTTACAGATACGGCAGGAACGTAATCCAAAAAATTCGTGTATATTTGTGCCCGCTAAGCCTGTCGAGCAGGTGTGGTATGCGGCTGTGGTGTAATTGGTAGCCACGCCAGACTTAGGATCTGGTGCTTCACGGCGTGCGAGTTCGAGTCTCGCCAGCCGCACCCAAAAAGAAGAGAGTGTGTCAGTAAATCGCTATTTCGAGGCGATTTAGACACACTCTCTTCCTGTTTTATTGGAGATATTGCAAAGAATAAAGGTCGATGTTCAGGCCGGAAGGGATGCTATATATCCGTGCATGGCCGAGGAAACAGCGCGGGAATAGCCTTTGAAAGATGAGAAACCGCCTTTAGGGGATCAGCAATGAACCATCGCCATAGCTCAGGAAGCGATAGCCCGATTCGAGGGCATGGTGGTAAACAGCTTTCCAATCCTCTCCGATAAAAGCAGAGACAAGCAGCAAGAGGGTACTGCGCGGTTGATGAAAATTGGTAATCATGGCATCGACCATCCGATAGCGATAGCCCGGAGCAATCAGAATCTCGGTCGGAAAAATCAGCGTTTCGACTCCTTGCTCGTCCATCCAATCGAGTATTATGCGGATGGTCTCACTACGAGACAGGGCCACATCTTCATTCTCATAGGCTTCCCACTGGTTGACTTTTAAGGATTCTTGCGATGTATGCGAAGCGGTGGAGAGGCTTCTCCCCAGCCAATAGAGACTTTCGAGCGTCCGTACGGAGGTCGTCCCAACGGCAACGATGCTGCCTTGCCAATCACGCAGGGCTTCCAGCGATGAACGTTCGATGACTATCAGCTCGCCGTGCATCCGGTGTTCACCGATAGTCTCGCTTTTGACGGGACGGAAAGTGCCGGCTCCGACATGCAGGGTAACATCGACAACCGGAGTGCCTTGAGCTCTTAGCCGTTCGAACTCCTCCTCCGTGAAATGCAGCCCGGCCGTAGGTGCAGCCACCGAACCCTGATTTTTGGCATAGACGGTTTGGTAGGTTTCCAAGTCCTCCTCTTCGGTATCCCGATTGAGATAGGGGGGAATAGGGAGGATACCGGCCATTTCGAGGATTTCGCCAAAGGTGTAGTGATCATTTTCCCAGCTGAAACGGATATATCCATCTGCCGCAGGATCGTGAGAGGCTGTCAATAAGATGCTATCGCCATGCGGAGAAGAGATCTCCATCTGCAAGTCGCCTGACCGCCATCTTTTGGCATTGCCTACCATACAGTGCCAGACGCAGGAGCCACGAGCTGTGAGCGAGAGTTCGTACTGTGCAGGGCTGACAGGTTCGAGGCAGAATACCTCGATGCTTGCTCCCGTGGACTTGCGAAAAAGCAAACGGGCACGAATGACACGGGTATTATTCCTGACCAGCATACTGCCCGATGGCAGCACTTCCGATAGTTGGGAAAATACCGCATCCTTTATCTCACCCTTGTCATAAACGAGTAGTTTACAAGCATCGCGCTGTGGCAAAGCATGTTTGGCAATCCGTTCTTCGGGCAGGGGATAGTCGTAGTCGGCAATGGAAATATCCGTGGTTGTAATCATCGTGGTATGATATTTTGCGCGGCAAAATTAGCAAATACTACGGCCGAACATTCTCTTTTTCCCAATGGTTAAGTCGGTTCTTACATATCACAGATCGTTTACCTTTGTCACTGTATGAACCACAGACGATCAAAAACCATGCTGACGATCCGAAACTTCCTCCTCTATTGTTGTCTGTCGCTGATAGCGTTCGCTGCCGATGCACAAAGCTCTGTCTCTTCGGGTAGACGACTGACAGAATATGTCAATCCCTTTATCGGAACGGCCAATTACGGCACCACGAATCCGGGAGCAGTATTGCCCAATGGATTGATGAGCGTTACCCCTTTCAATGTCAGCGGATCGACAAAGAATCGATTCGACAAAGATTCGCGTTGGTGGAGTGCTCCTTATTCGGCTGACAATAGTTACTGCATCGGTTTCAGCCATGTGAATCTGAGTGGAGTAGGCTGTCCCGAACTGAGCGGAATGCTGCTGATGGCCACTTCCGGTACGTTCGATCCTGACTACCGCCACTACGGCTCTTCGCTTAGCCGAGAATATGCCCGACCGGGAGAATACAAGGCGGTGCTGGACAAATACGGTATAGATGCAGCCGTGACCGTAACCGAGCGGACTGCTTTGACCGAATTTGCTTTTCCCGAAGGAAAAGGCCATATCCTGCTGAATCTGGGACAGGCCCTAAGCAATGAATCGGGAGCCTCTGTTCGATTCTTAAACGACTCTACGGTGGTCGGCAGCAGGATGATGGGGACGTTCTGCTACAATCCGCAGGCGGTTTTTCGTCAGTATTTCGTCTTTCAGGTGAGTCGGCGACCGATCTCTGCCGGCTATTGGAAGAAGCAGCCGTCTATGACGGTGGAAGCCCAATGGGATTCGACTGCAGGAAAATATAAGCTGTACGATGGCTACAGGCGTGAGATGAGCGGCGATGACATCGGTGTCCGATTCTCGTTCAACTGCGATCAGGGGGAAAAGATCTATGTACGATCGGCTGTTTCATTCGTCAGCGAAGCCAATGCGCTCTATAATCTGGAAGCGGAACAAGGGGAGGTATTCAAAAATGCCGGAGGGAATCCGGCCAAGGCTTTCTCCGCTATACGCTCCCGTGCCATAGAACATTGGGAGGAAGTCCTCGGTACGGTGAAAGTGGAAGGAGGTACACCGGACGAAAGGACGATATTCTATACCGCCCTCTATCACCTGCTGATACATCCGAATATCCTACAGGATGCCAATGGAGAATATCCTATGATGGGCAGTGGCAAAACGGGTAATACGGCTCACGACCGCTACACCGTGTTCTCTCTTTGGGACACGTACCGCAACGTACATCCGCTGCTCTGCCTCCTCTATCCGGAGAAGCAGTTGGACATGGTACGGACACTGATCGATATGTACCGAGAGAGCGGTTGGTTGCCGAGATGGGAGCTGTACGGACAGGAGACCCTGACGATGGAGGGCGACCCCTCGCTTATCGTCATCAATGACACTTGGCAAAGGGGCCTTCGTGCTTTCGATACGGCAACGGCCTATGAAGCCATGAAAAAAAATGCTTCTTCGGCAGGAGCGACCCATCCGATCCGTCCCGACAACGACGACTATCTCACCCTCGGCTTCGTACCGCTTCGCGAACAGTACGACAATTCCGTATCGCATGCGCTGGAATACTATCTGGCCGACTGGAATCTGTCCCGGTTTGCCCACGCACTTGGGCATAAAGAAGACGCAGCTCTATTCGGAAAACGCTCGTTGGGCTACAGACACTATTATAATAAGGAGTATGGTATGCTGCGTCCATTGCTGCCGGATGGATCATTCCTCACTCCTTTCGATCCCAAACAGGGTGAAAACTTCGAGCCTAGTCCCGGTTTCCACGAGGGCAGTGCTTATAACTATGCCTTTTTCGTTCCCCACGATATACAAGGGCTTGCCCGGCTGATGGGAGGAGCAAAGGTTTTTTCGGAAAGGTTGCAGAAAGTCTTCGATGAAGGATATTATGATCCGACCAACGAGCCGGACATCGCCTATCCTTACCTCTTCTCCTATTTCCCGAAGGAAGCATGGCGAACGCAGAAATTGACCCGGGAGTTGATAGACAAACATTTTCGCAATGCTCCTAACGGCTTGCCTGGTAATGACGATGCCGGTACGATGAGTGCTTGGCTTGTCTATTCCATGCTGGGATTCTACCCCGACTGTCCGGGCAGCCCCACCTATACACTGACCTCGCCGGTATTCCCCCGAGTTAGGATTCGGCTCAATCCCCGGTATTATCCTCAGGGGGAGTTGGTCATTACGACCAATACAGAGAATCAACCGACAGATTCCATTTACATCCATACGGTTTCTCTTGGCAATAAAACGCTTCCGCATGGAACAAGGCATATCAGCCATGCCGATTTGGTGCGCTGCGGTCACCTCCGTTACGAACTAAGCAATCGTCCTCGATAAAGCCGAAGTTGCTTAGGATTACAAGCATATACCTGAGTTTTTGATACAGAAGGTTGCAACTGCATCCTGAGACTGTTGCATGGGAGTTTCATCAAGCTCTTTTGCTGCAGAGCTGATTCTTAGTGTCTTCGGGAAAGGTCAAACCTTCGGTATATGGACACAGCAAGCAAACAGAAATTTCATCAAGTTTCCATTAGAGAAGTACTCCTTTCCTCGTCAAATCAATGCTTGTGCCGATAGGCGAGAAATAAGGAATGATTGTCGGCTGTTTCTTGCTCCCTGCACAATGCAGGACGCGATTGTCGGCTGTTTCTTGCTTCCTGCACGATGCAGGACGCGATTGTCAGCTGATTCTTGCTCCCTGCATGATGCAGGACGCGATTGTCAGCTGATTCTTGCTTCCTGCACGATGCAGGACGCGATTGTCAGTTGATTCTTGCTTCCTGCACGATGCAGGACGCGATTGTCAACTGATTCTTGCTCCCTGNATTCTTGCTTCCTGCACGATGCAGGACGCGATTGTCAGTTGATTCTTGCTTCCTGCACGATGCAGGACGCGATTGTCAACTGATTCTTGCTCCCTGCATGATGCAGGACGCGATTGTCAGCTGATTCTTGCTTCCTGCACGATGCAGGACGCGATTGTCAGCTGATTCTTGCTTCCTGCACGATGCAGGACGCGATTGTCAGCTGATTCTTGCTCCCTGCACGATGCAGGACGCGATTGTCAGTTGATTCTTGCTTCCTGCACGATGCAGGACGCGATTGTCAGCTGACTCTGCTCCCATCAATACGCTAACTATCAGCTGTTTGCAACTATTTTATAGAACTTTCATTGAAGTCTTTTGCGGCAGAGCTGATTCTTAAGTGTTTTTCAGATTACTTGAGGTTTGCAGAGAGATCGCATGAAGCTCTCCTTTCTTCGTCAAATCAATGCATGTATCTGTCNGTTTTTCAGATTACTTGAGGTTTGCAGAGAGATCGCATGAAGCTCTCCTTTCTTCGTCAAATCAATGCATGTATCTGTCTTGATCGATATGAGGGGGGAGGTTATTGTGCAACAGACTCATTCTATGTTTTTTTGCGAACCTAAATGGGACGAAAAAGACTACATTTGCACCGTTGCTATTGGATACATATGCTGATTACAGAGAGAATTTACGTATTGGAAGATGTCGATGCACAGGCTTTCCTCGGTGTAAATAACAGCAATCTTATGCTCCTGCGTACGCTCTTCCCGAAGCTGCGCCTGGTGGCACACCACAATGTGCTCAAGATCATGGGCGATTCGCGCGAGACGGATCGTTTCCTCGATGTCTTGGAGCCGATGGTGGCATACTGCCGTGAGTACAACCTCCTGCCCGAAGATGTGATCCTGCGCATTGCACAGGGTGCCAAGCTGCCCGCTGACGATGTCCCTAAACATCTTATCCTGCATGGAACGGGAGGCAAGAGCATCATTGCCAGAGGTGATAATCAGCAGAAACTTGTGGAGGCTTTCGAGGCCAATGACCTCGTTTTTGCCATCGGCCCTGCCGGAACAGGCAAGACCTTCGTAGCCATCAGTCTGGCTGTCCGTGCCTTGAAAAGCAAGCAGGTGCGCCGTATCATTCTCTCACGTCCTGCTGTGGAAGCCGGCGAGAAGCTGGGATTTCTGCCCGGTGAGATGAAAGATAAGCTCGATCCCTACTTGCAGCCTCTGTATGATGCGCTGGAGGAGATGATCCCTGCCGTGAAGCTAAAAGAGTACATCGAAAACAATATCATCCAGATAGCACCATTGGCCTATATGAGAGGACGTACGCTCAACGATGCCGTGGTCATTCTGGACGAAGCTCAGAATACGACCGAGTTGCAGATGAAAATGTTCCTGACCCGCCTTGGTGCCAATGCCAAGATGATCGTCACCGGCGACATTACGCAGACCGATCTTCCCAGAGGTGTGCACTCCGGTCTGCGTCAGGCTCTGAATATCCTCCAAGGAACGAGAGGGATAGGCTATATTGCATTCCAACGCGCTGATATAGTGCGCCATCCGCTCGTACAGCGTGTGGTGGATGCCTACGACCGGTACGATGCCGAACGGAAAAAGGAGGCCGAAGCCGCAGCTGTCGTTGCGCAAACCATATAGAATCAGGCGATACCGATATTATTACGAATCACTAAGCATACAATTCACGATGAAAGAAACATTAGCTCGTACCGACTTCAGACTGCCGGGACAGAAAGCCGTATATCACGGCAAGGTGCGCGACGTATACACGTTGGAGGATGATCTTCTGGTCATGATAGCCACGGATCGCATATCGGCTTTCGACGTAGTCCTTCCTGCCGGTATCCCTTACAAGGGTCAGGTACTCAATCAGATAGCCGCACACTACCTCGATGCCACTCGCGATATAGTTCCGAACTGGAAGATAGCTACGCCCGACCCGATGGTTACTGTCGGACACCGTTGCGAACCGTTCAAGGTGGAGATGGTCATCCGCGGCTACATCACAGGAAGTGCATGGCGTGCCTATGCTGCCGGCGAGCGAGTGCTTTGCGGTCTGCCTCTTCCCGAGGGCATGCGCGAAAACCAGCGTTTTGAACATCCCATTATCACCCCTACGACCAAGGCCGATGAGGGTCACGATGAGAATATCTCTCGTCAGGAAATCATTGCTCAGGGACTGGTGTCGAAAGAGGACTACGAGCAGATAGAATGCTATACTTACGCACTTTTCGAGCGCGGTACTCAAATGGCTGCTGAAAAGGGGCTTATTTTGGTGGATACCAAATACGAATTCGGCAAAAAAGATGGTAAGATCTATCTGATCGATGAGATACATACGCCGGACTCTTCTCGCTACTTCTATGCTGAGGGCTATCAGGAGCGATTCGAACGGGGTGAAGCACAAAAGCAACTCTCCAAGGAGTTTGTCCGTCAGTGGCTGATCGAAAACGGTTTTCAAGGTAAGCCCGGTCAGCAAATACCGGAAATGACGGAAGCATATTGCGACAGCGTGTCGGAACGCTATATCGAATTGTACGAGCGGGTAGTGGGCAAGCCCTTCGAAAAGGCAGACCTGAGCAATTTGGCAGAAAGAATAGAAAAGAACATAACAGACTATCTGCGATAACATTCGGCCGATAGCCGAATAATCATGTGCCATGCAAAGTCCTGAAAGAATAACCCCTTACGATACCGAACGCCCCAAGAATGAACAGGTAGAGGCCATGTTCAACCACATTGCCGGACATTACGATCGTCTCAATCACCTCTTTTCATGGGGAATGGATCGTGTATGGCGGCAGAAGGCTATCCGTATGATCGAGCCTTTTGCTCCGCGTACAGTACTGGATGTGGCTACCGGAACGGGCGATTTGGCCATCGAGATATGCAGGCATATCCCGTCTGTCAAGCAGGTGACGGGTGTCGATCTTTCGTTGGAAATGATGAGGATAGGGGAGCAGAAAGTACGTTCGGAGAATTTGGACAATCGGATTACGTTTATGCAGAAAGATTGTCTCGATCTTCCTTTCGCAGATCATAGTTTCGATGCGGTTACAGTGGCTTTCGGCGTGCGCAACTTTCAGAATATCGAGCTCGGTTTGGAGGAAATGTATCGTGTGCTCAACGAGGGTGCTCCCCTGATGATCCTGGAGCTTTCCCGCCCGGTGAGTTTCCCATGGAAGCAGGGATATAATTTCTATGCTTCGCATGTGATACCTGTTGTCGGTCGTTTCTTGTCGCAGGATGCGGAGGCCTATACCTATCTTCCCGAATCGATAGCCGTCATGCCCCAACGAGAGGAACTGACGGATCTGATGCTCTCCGTCGGATTTCGGGAAGCGTATTATCGTACCCTTTCGCTGGAGGCGGCAACCGTTTATATGGGACTGAAATGAAAAAGTACGGTCTGATCGGCTATCCGCTGGCTCATTCGCTGTCTGCCGAATTCTTCAACTCCAAATTCAAGATGGAGGGAATCAATGCCGTCTACGAACTTTTCCCACTGGAATCGCTCGCCCAACTGAAGAGTCTGCTTTCGCTCCATCCCTCTCTTCAGGGGTTCAACGTGACATCGCCGTACAAAGTGGAGGTGATGCGCTATCTGGATCGGATAGACGAGGAAGCGGAATTGACCGGAGCCGTCAATACGATTCGGGTAGAACGTGCGCGCTTTCGCCGTCCTCGTCTCGTCGGTTATAATACCGATGTGAAAGGCTTTGCCGATAGTCTGGAGCTGATCCGAAAGCCGTGGCATACGCAAGCTCTTGTCTTGGGATCGGGCGGGGCAGCACTGGCTGTGATGCGAGCTTTGAAAAAGATGGGAATAGTACATCGACAGGTCAGTCGCACGCCTTCGGCTACCGGTGTGTATGCGTATTCGGATCTGACACCGGAGATTATCGAACGGCACAAGTTGATTGTCAATGCCACTCCGGTGGGTATGTATCCGCATATAGACCAATGTCCGCCTATTCTGTTCGAGGGTATAGGTGCAGAGCATCTCTGTTATGATCTGATCTATAATCCGCAGGAAACGATTTTCATGCATCGTGCTCAAGCACAGGGTGCTTCTGTGCAAAACGGATTGGAGATGCTGCTCATACAGGCGTTGTGCAGTTGGCGTATCTGGAACGAACGATAGTCTCTCTCCCCGTATATCCGTTCTCCTATGTCCTCGCATTCCGTTCGGTATCTAATCGGCATTGCCGGCTGCTTGCTTCTCATGCTTGCTTCCTCCTGCTCGGTCACCCGTTATGTGCCGGACGGCGGCAGACTGCTGGACAGGGTAACGATCGTAAGCGAAACGGACAGCATCGCTCTGCCGGAAGATATACGGGACTATACCCTCCAGCAGCCCAATTACAGACTCTTCGGGATGACTCGCTGGCTGCTGCGCGTCTATAGTAGCTCGAACCCGAACAGCAACAGCTGGTGGAACCGTTCGCTCCGGAAAATGGGCGAACCGCCTGTCCTCATCGATTCTGTCCTCACCGAGCGTACTGCCAACCGTCTGGCAAAAGCGATGGCCGGCGACGGCTTTCTCGATGCTACTGCTCGTGCCGAGGTAGACACCGGCTTGTACAAGAAAGCACGCATTACCTATCTGATTCAGCCCGGAAGCCGTTATTATATACGCAATATGGCTTTGGATGTGAAGAATCCACTCCTTCCTCCCGTTACGCTTGGCGATTCGCTTCCTTCGGCATACAAGGTCGGGATCAGCGAAGGCTCTCCCTTGTCGCCCATCGTACTCGATGAAGAAAGAAAAGCGATAGCTCGCTATATGCGTAACAATGGTTTCTGGAGGTTTTCCGCTGAGGACATTTATTATGAAGCTGACACTACCGTTTCAGCAGGATCGGGTACGAAATCTGCCGATCTGAAATTGGTGGTCAATGGTATCGGGCGTTATCCATATCGGATCGGCAGGGTATTCTTCCATGCCGATTATGATCCTCTCGAATCGGATTTCAGAGTTCAGGAACTGCCACGTATTGATTCGGTTTCGCGTGGCGATTACACTGTTTACTATGGGGGCAGGGGACGTTATATTCGGGCATCGGCTCTCGCGCGGTCGGTGTCGGTTACTCCGGGAGCTTTGTTCTGTGAGGATGATGTGGAACGCTCTTATATCAAGCTGAATGCGCTCCCCATCATTCGGAACGTGAATATCCGATTTGTGGAGTACAATGGTAATGATGAGATTGCTCCGGCGGATAGCTCGCGACTTGTGGATTGCTATATTCTTACCGTTCCGGCCAAGAGCAAATCGTTCGAAGCCGAGGTGCTCGGCACCAATTCGGCAGGAGACTTCGGGGCAGCCTTGTCTCTCGGTTTTACCGATCGGAATTTGTTTCGCGGAGGGGAAATGTTCAATGTCAAACTCAAGGGTGCATACGAAGCCATTCGCAAAGGTTCGCACAGCTTCATGGAATACGGTGCGGAAAGCTCCCTCCGTTTTCCCCGTCTCCTCTTCCCCCTTATATCTGACGAGACACGCAGGCGGCTACGGGCATCCACGGAATGGAAAATCGGATACAATTACCAGACCCGTCCGGAGTTCGATCGGGTAATTCTCTCCGCTCAGCTCAACTATTCATGGCAGACCTATCTGCACAATCGTTTGCGTCATACGATCCGCCTGCTGGATGTCGATTACCTCCATCTCCCGTATATTGATCCCGACTTCGCCCAATCCCTTCCGCCTACGACTGCCTTGTATAACTACACGGAGCAGTTCATTCTCGGTTCGGCATATATACTGAACTATACTACGGCTTCGTCCATGGAGCGTACCGTAGCCAATCCTTTTACGGCGCGATTCAGTATTCAGACAGCCGGCAATCTGCTGCAAGCTATTTCTTATCTGTCCGATTCACCGAAAGACGAGCACGGATCATATGAAATGTTCGGTCTGCACTATGCTCAGTTCGTCAAGTTCGATCTCGATCTGGCCAAAACCGTTCTGCTCGAAAAGGACAATACTTTGGCACTGCATCTGGGCTTCGGTTTGGCTTTCCCTTATGGCAATGCCCGCCATATACCCTTTGAGTTGCGTTATTTTGCGGGAGGATCTAACAGCGTTCGTGGCTGGAGTGTCCGTACGCTGGGGCCGGGTAGCATGAATCTGACTCCGGACAAGACCTTCTTCGATCAGATGGGAGATATTCGTCTGGACCTGAATGTCGAATACAGGACGAAGTTGTTCTGGAAGTTTCGCGCAGCAGCTTTTGTCGATGCCGGCAATGTATGGACGATAAAGGAGTATGAGAATCAGGAGGGCGGTCTCTTCCGTTTCGATCGCTTCTATAAGGAAATCGCTTTGGCCTACGGTCTGGGGCTTCGTCTCGACTTCGATTATTTCCTTGTACGGCTGGATGCCGGCCTGAAGGCCTATGACCCTCAGCAAACGGGGCGTTACAAATGGGCTATCACGCGCCCGAACTTTTCTTCCAACTTCGCTTGGCACATTGCGGTAGGGTATCCGTTCTGATCCTTTTTCTTGCACAAGCTTGGCTCCGCAATCATCCCTTTACTACCTCCGACTATAAAGCCCGCAGACTTTATACTATAAAGTGTGGAGGCTTTATAGTATAAAGGGGGGTAGGGGTTACAGTATAAAGTATGGAGGGTTTATAGTATAAAGGGGTAGAGGGGTATAGTATAAAGTCGGAAAGGTTTATACTATTAAGTCCGTCGGCTTGATATTTACAGGTCGGAGGATTTCACAATACGAAGCCTCTATCCGGCATTTCGAACGAGGAGTACCACATTCTCTACATGGTGCGTGTGGGGAAACATATCTACCGGACGGGATTTTACGGCTCGGTATCTGCCGTCTGCCATCAGCAGAGCCAAATCGCGAGCTTGTGTGGCAGGATTGCAACTGACATAGACTATCTTCTCGGGTGCAGCAAAGAGGATGGCATCGATCACACTCTCGTGCATGCCGGCCCGGGGCGGATCCGTAATGATGACATCCGGACGTCCATGCTGTTCGATGAAGTCGTTGGTCAGGATGTCTTTCATATCCCCTGCATAGAAGAGGGTATTTTCGATCCCGTTCAGACGGCTGTTTGTACGGGCGTCCTCTATGGCTTCGGGCACGTATTCGATACCGATTACCCGACGGGCTTGTCGGGCTACGAAGTTGGCAATCGTCCCAGTGCCGGTATAGAGGTCGTAAACCAGTTCGTCCCCCGTGAGACCCGCAAATTCGCGCGCTATCCGATAGAGTTGGTAGGCTTGTCGGCTATTGGTCTGGTAGAAAGATTTAGCCCCGATCTTGAACCTGAGCCCCTCCATTTCCTCTTCGATATACTCCCTGCCATGGTACAGGAGCACTTCCTGATCGCCTATCGTGTCGTTGCACTTGGTATTGATCACGTAGAGGAGTGAGGTGATCTGTGGGAAACGCTCCGCTACAGCCGCAAGCAGAGCTTCGCGAGCAGCAACGTCATCGCGGAAGAAGACCACGACCACCATCAGCTCTCCTGTGGATGTAGTCCGGATCATCAGCGTTCGCATCAGACCCTCCTGATTTCTCAGGTCGAAGAAGGGATAACGCTCCGGATCCTGCATGCAATATCCGCGGATGAAGAGACGTATTTCGTCCGATACCTTAGCCCCCAAATGGCATTCGCGAATGTCCAATACCTTGTCGAACATGCCGGGGATATGAAATCCGAGTCCGTATCGCACTTCGGGAGAGAAGTCGCCATCGACTTCCTGTACCTCTTCGGGCAGTAGCCAACGTTTGTTGCTGAATGTAAATTCGAGCTTATTGCGGTAATATTCCGTCTGTTCCGATCCGAGGATCGGCTGCATCTCCTCCACTTCCACCTTGCCCAGACGCACGAGTGCATCGGTCACCTGCTGCTCCTTGGCTCGGAGCTGTACTTCGTATGGGATGTGCTGCCATTTGCATCCGCCACAGACGGCGAAGTGCGTACAGAAAGGCTCTTTCCTGATCGGCGAGGGGCTTTCGATCGAGACGATTCGCCCCTGCATGAAGTTGCGCTTTTTTTTTACCACCTGAACGGTGCAGCGGTCGCCCGGTGCGGCGAAAGGCACGAACATCACCAGATCATCAATGCGGCAGAGAGCATTGCCCTCTGCCGCCAGATCCGTTATTTCCACCCCTGTAATGAGGGGAAGCTCTTTTTTCTTTCTTGCCAATGAATGATCTGTTATAAGCTGTTGTCTTGATTTTGAAAGAGCCGGCTTACAGCTCTCGCTCTATCTCCGAACGGAAACGATCGGCCAAGTCCTGTGCTTCCTTTTCCGTACGGGCTTCGGTATAGATCCTGACGATAGGCTCGGTATTGCTCCTGCGCATATGTACCCAGCTGTCGGAAAAGTCGATCTTCACGCCGTCCACGGTACTGATCTGTTCGTTCTTGTACCTTTCGAACATCGTCCGGAGCAGACGCTGTGTATCGGTACCCACAGGGGTGTCCACTCGCTGCTTGCTCATAAAGTATGCAGGGTATTCGGCTCGAATTCGGCTCACCGTCTCCTTGCGCTTGGCCATGTAGGTGAGGAATAGAGCTATTCCCACCAAAGCATCGCGTCCATAGTGAAGCTCCGGCAGGATTACTCCGCCGTTGCCTTCTCCTCCGATGAGGGCACCGATTTCTTTCATCTTCGTCACTACGTTCACCTCCCCGACGGCTGCTGCTTCGTATTTCCCACCATGTCGGGTCGTTACATCGCGAAGGGCACGAGTGGAGCTGAGGTTCGATACCGTATTGCCGCCACCGTTGAGTCCCAGCAGATAATCGGCTATGGCCACGAGAGTATATTCTTCTCCGAAAAACTCTCCGTTCTCGTCTACGATAGCCAAGCGATCCACATCGGGATCGACTACGAAACCCACATTGGCTTTCTTCTCCTTGACTACCTTGCATATTTCGGTCAGATTCTGCGGCAGAGGTTCGGGATTGTGAGGAAACTGTCCGTCCGGTGTGCAGTAAAGAGGGAAGACGTTCTCCACTCCCAAAGCAGTCAATAGGGTCGGTATCGCTATTCCTCCTACGGAATTGACACAGTCGATAGCTACCTTGAATTTGGCTGCGCGGATGGCAGCCACATCGACCGACGGCAATGCCAATACGGCTTTGATATGTGCCGGTGTGTAGTCCAGCGTATCGGCGATGCGCCCCATCTTCTCCACCGGAGCGAACTCCGCTTCGCCGGCATCTGCTATCCTAAGGATTTCTTTCCCTTCCGCATCGTTCAGAAACTCACCGGAAGGGCCTAAGAGCTTCAGCGCATTCCACTGTACCGGATTGTGGCTGGCCGTAATGATGATACCGCCATCCGCTCCACAGCCCGTGACGGCCATCTCGGTAGTGGGAGTCGTAGCCAAATCTATATCTACTACATCGCATCCCATTCCCATAAGAGAGCCGAAAACGACATTCTTGACCATGAGTCCGGACGGACGAGCATCCCTGCCGACTACGATGCGAGGGCGTGTATCTTTGGTTAACTTTTTGATGAAATGAGCATAAGCAGCTGTGAATTGGGCTATGCTGATGGGATTTAATCCCTCATCGGCCATACCGCCTATCGTGCCTCGTATGCCGGAGATTGATTTGATCAACGTCATGATATTGTGTGATGTTAGATGAATAGATTCCTAAGATTAGAGGTCGGGAGGTGTCAGTCCCGAAATACGTATTCCACTTCCTTGTAGTATCCGGTCAGGCCTCGCGAATAGAGTGATTCCGGGCCGATTCGGAAAGGTACGATCAAGCGCACACGGGCACCATTGCCAAGCATGGTCATGGGGAAAGCTACTCCTTCGCAGACAAACATATCCAAGTTGGCACCGGTCGTGCACTTGATCAGCTCGAAGTGAATATCCCCATCGTTGTACTTATATATATAGCGGAACACGCTCTCCTGAAAGCCGCCTGAAGTGAGGCTGTTAAAGACATAGATGGAGTCCCTCTCACGATTGAACATGAAGCCCTCCATCCTGACGTTGATCTTGGTCTTGTTCAGCACAGGAGCTTCTTTGCCCTTGTCTATCACCTGCATATAAAGATCGTTGTCGAAGTGGTACATGATATTGGGATCGAATTCGCTTTGGCCCTCATGCCCTTCTTTGATGGTAAAACCCATCCTGTTGATGAAGGATTCGATGGCTTTGCGTTCGTCCTTCTTCATTTCTTTGAGCGATTTGATGTCGCTTTTCTTACAGCTGCCCAATGTCAAAACAGCCATACCTATGGCCAAAAGCGGCAGCAAGATCATTATTATCCTTTTCATCTTGGTCAGAAATATTCTCCACCTCTACGGCCTTTTCGACAGGGAAAAAAGAGAGGGAAGAGAGATGATTATTGTTGGTTTTTATTGTTGTAATTCTTGGGGTTGAAGTCTTTCCAAATCTTCAGCAGCTTCTCTGTGGCTTCCTCCAGACTGCCTTGGAATTCGCCGCCGGCAGCATTCTTGTGCCCACCACCACCGAAGTTCTCGGCAAGGGTGTTCACCGGATAGTTGCCCGTGGAGCGGAATGAGAGCTTGATCTGATTCTTGTCCTCTCGCAGGAAGCATACAGCCTCTATCCCTGCAATATCGAGGGGCAGATTGGCCAGTCCGTCGGTATCGCCTGTCCGGTTGTGGAATCGTATCAGCTCCTCGGCTGACAGCGTGAAGTAGGCTACGCCCATTTCCGGCAGTAAGGTCATTTTCTCGTACAGCACATAGCCCTGCATCCTCATCTTGCTTTCCGAATTTTGCTGAAAAGTGTTGTGGATGATCGTGTCTTTGTCCGCACCGGCTCGCATAAGATCTGCTACAAGCAGATAAAGATCCGGATCGGAAGAGCTGTAGGAAAATACACCCGTATCCGTCAGTATCCCTGTCATCAAAGCCGTGGCTGCATCTTGGGTCAGGCAGGATGCCATGCCCATGGCCTTGGCCAAACGCAAGACCAACTCCGAAGTAGAAGACAGGGGAGGGTAGCTGAAGCTGAGAGTGAATATATCCGCCGGATAGAGATGATGATCGATAAGCACTTTGGGGGCTGACGAACTTTCCAATGCGCTTTGCAGTCCTGCTACTCGGTGAGGAGCGTTGAAATCCATGCAGAAGACCAGATCGGCTTCTGCCAATGCCTTCTCCGCTTCCGAAGGATGGGTCTCGTGTACTATTACTTTGTCCGCTCCGGGAATGCAGTACAGGTATCGGGGAATATCGTCGGGTACGATTACACTGATGTGGGACTTGCCTTTCTCTCTCAGCATGGCAGCAAAACCGATGCTGCTTCCTACCGAGTCGCCGTCCGGAGCCGTATGCGAGATCAGAGCGATACGCTTCGCCCCTTCTATCATTTTACGCAAAGCTGCTACCGGAGCCGGATCGATTTTTATTCCTGCCATAGCTTTTCCTCTTTAGCTTTTTCTTCGCTTTGTTTTCAGAGATTCGTACAAAGATAAGATAGAAATGCTTAAGCCCTGCAATGCGCACTGATATAAACCGACAGATATTACCGATGGAAAAAGGGTAGGTCTATTCCTGTTAGGAGGGTCATTCTACCGTGATTGACTTAGCCAAATTGCGTGGCTGATCCACGTCCAAACCTTTGCAATCGTATTGCTGCGGAATGCTATCCCCTTGCGCCTGTAGTTTGGCTTTGAGGGTGGAGTAGTTTTCGATAATGCCTTTGTGCACCAAGGCAATATTTCCGGAAGAGGGGTACTGTCGTATCCACAATATTCCAGCCTTTTCAATCCTTTTATCAGAATGGAATATACCTCACGGCTCCCTATGTATCCTACTATTCCACACATGTTTTTATTGCTTTTTATCGGGGAGCCAAAGGTAAAGCAATCCGATAAAGTTGCATTTCCGGTTTATGGCTGTTTTTTCCGGTATTTTCCGTTCTGAAAAACGTGGCGCGTAAAAGTTTTCGTTCCCGAGCGTAAAAAGAAAAAAAGTCAAGCCAAAACGAAAACTTTTTGGTCTGATTTTTTCAGATTTTCGGTTTGGCTTTTCTGGTTTTTTCGGTCTGAGAATTGCCCCTTCTACCCAAAGCCATAGATGCATTTGGGTGTGGATAACCATAGAATCCGCAGGACTTTGCCTGAGAGATAAATTGTGGCTATATTTGCCGCCATTTGGCGATATTGCCTCGTAATAAAATGTAAAAAACAAGAAGATGCAACTCAAAATGAAATGGATGACACTGCTTTTGGCTTTGGTGGCTGTTTTCTCATTGGCTTCATGTAAGAAGGAGAATGAGCCGAAACCGGACAATCAGGAAAAA
This sequence comes from Porphyromonas sp. COT-052 OH4946, assembly GCF_000765965.1. NCBI lineage: Bacteria > Pseudomonadati > Bacteroidota > Bacteroidia > Bacteroidales > Porphyromonadaceae > Porphyromonas > Porphyromonas sp. COT-052 OH4946. The sequence continues at coordinate 51,928 of NZ_JQZY01000027.1, read as the reverse complement.
GTGATCGAAGGTACTATTTGGGAACGTGTGTACACGGAGGCAGAAATGGCTGCTATAACCGATACGGGAGATATAGTTGAGACGGACGAAGATGGTCGGATTACAATCTCCGTATCCTTTGTGTCCAAGACCGAAGCTATTATGTCACAAGCCTATGGAACGGAAGCAAACCTCATGGAGACATATATAAAGCACAAAGTGCCTTATAAGTATGACGAGGCTATGAAAAAGGTTGTCTTTGATACAGCTCATGCTACACTTCTCGAGCTTGTTGGTGAAATAGAAATCGGACTCAACAATACCGGTGTTATCTATGGCCTCTTGGACTGGGAGAAGAATACGATTACACTGAGTGTGACGGATACCGATCAAAACATGCAGTTTGTGTTGTACAAAAAATAAGCATCCATCCTTTTGCTGAAAAAATAATATGAAGCCGGCATTTCTGCATTAGCAGGGGTGCCGGCTTGGTATTTGATGGGTTATCTTTAGGCAATGTCAGAATCAATACTCTTTATCGCTATAGCATATTCCTTTTCGCACCATTTGCTTGTATGAATTCAGTGAAACATTAGAGAAGGCCTTCGTCGGCGAAACTGAAATACGCCCCATCGTCACCGATGATCAGATGGTCGTTTAGCCGAAATCCCAGCAATGTGGCAGCCTTCTGTACCCTTTGGGTAAGCTGAATATCTTGTTCGCTTGGTCGTACCGTTCCCGAAGGATGATTGTGTGCCAGAATAATTGCTGAGGCAAGATGGGAGACGGCTTTGTGCATGATCAGACGGACATCGGCCGAAGTCTCCGATATGCCTCCTCGGCTAAGGTTCTCCGTGGCGATTATCTTTCCGCTTTGGTTGAGGAGTAACACCCACATTTCTTCCTGTGGTAGGTCTGTGAGGAATGGACTTATAGCGCGATAGGCCATCCGGCTGTCGGTGATGGATTCTCTACGGGGCATCTCTTGCGAAGGAATACGTCGGGATAGTTCCATTGCTGCCATCACGGTGACTGCTTTTGCCGGTCCCATACCTCGGAAGTTGCCGGTCAGCTCTTGTATGTCGCATTTGGCCAGACGTGGCAGACTGTTATCCATCTTGGCCAGAATCTCTTGAGCCAGTTGGACGGCTGTCTGCCGGTCATTACCCGATCCGATGAGGATGGCCAGCAGTTCGGCATCGGTCAGGCAGCGAGCACCGAGTCGGATCATTTTCTCTCGGGGGCGATCGGATTCGTGCAGCTGCTTGATAGTCATTTTCTCCATTGCTGTACGTGTGGGGTTATTCGGGGCGATAAAGGTAGTCCGATTTGGAGGTTAAGGAAAGGCTTGGTGTGGAAATTCTCTTGTTTTTCGACCACAAAGATTTTTTTGATGACTATTGCATATTGAGGAAAAAACTTATCTTTGCACCGCAATTGCAGGTCTATACAGGCAATGCAGGTCCTATAGCTCAGTTGGTTAGAGCACCTGACTCATAATCAGGGAGTCCTTGGTTCAAGCCCAAGTGGGACCACGATGAAAGGGGTACGAGAGTATCCCTTTTTTCGTTTCCCTGCGATAGTAACGCTTAGAAGGATGGCTTTTATATTATGCGGAGCAAACTCCGTTTATCTTTGCTTTCACTAAACAACCAGGTATTTATGAAGATAAGCCGGCGAATCCTTTCGATTTTCATACTGTTTTCCTCTGTTTGCAGTATCTCATGGGCTACCGTATTGTACGGAAACGGAGCTTTATCCATGTCGTCCGACAGTCTTGTTTCAGGGAAGAGGCCGTATTGGGAAGATGAAACGGTGTTTGGCGAAAACAAAGAAGACGGCCACGCCACCTTTATGCCCTATGCTACAACGGCCTTGTTGCAGGCTGATGAGCGGTATCAGAAACCTTGGCTCACTCCTTCGCAGGCAGAATTTTTATCACTGAACGGCTTGTGGCATTTTCGTTATTCTCCCGATGCCCGTACTTCTCGTACCGATTTTGTCGAGGATCTGTTCGATGTGTCTGCATGGGATACCATCACAGTACCATCGTGCTGGCAGATGAAAGGTTGGGATACACCTTTATATATCAATGTAAATCACATCTTCGAGGACAATCCTCCATTTATTCGGATTCAGAAGGCTTATGCTTCGGCAGTGGATCCCAATCCGACAGGTTCCTATCGGCGTGACTTTATCCTTCCGACAGGCTGGGAAAAGAAGCGCGTTTATCTCCATTTCGATGGCCTCTATAGTGGGGCTTATGTGTGGGTAAACGGGCGTTATATCGGCTATACCCAAGGGGGCAATAACGATGCCGAGTTCGACATCAGTGCGGCAGTTCGTACGGGACAGAACAATGTGAGCATACAAGTAGTCCGCTGGACGGATGCTTCCTATTTGGAGGGACAGGATATGTTCCATATGAGCGGATTGCATCGGGATGTCTATCTGTACGCCACGCCTCGCACTTCCGTTCGGGATCATTACATTACGAGCAAGCTGCATCCCGAATCCGACTATACTACAGGGGAAATATCCGTAGCCGTAGATATGGACAACAGAGATGGATCGCCCACACGTAAGACTGTCGGAATACGTCTCTTGGATCCTCAAGGAAAAACCATATGGCAGGAACGGAAGCAGATCCGACTATCTGTGGGGGAACATAAGCAAAGCCTTCACTTCCGGAAAGCCGACCTTCGCAATCTATCTCTGTGGACAGCCGAGACACCTACGCTCTATACTCTTATTATTACCCAGTGGGATGAAAAGGGGCACGAAGAATTGGCCTTTGCCACCAAGTATGGATTCCGTCAGTCAGAAATTCGCGATCAATCGGTGTATCTGAACGGTCGTAAAGTACTGTTCAAGGGAGTCAATACGCAGGATACGCATCCGCTTCACGGCCGCAGCATCGACTTGCCTACAATGATCAAGGACATAACGATGATGAAGCAGGCCAACGTCAATACCCTTCGTACGAGCCATTATCCACGGCAGCCCAAGATGTATGCACTATGTGATTACTACGGCCTCTATGTCATGGACGAAGCCGATCTGGAGTGTCATAAGAACTGGGATGACCATGGGGAGAAAGGCGGTATCACCAATGCCGAATCGTGGCGGGCGCAGTACGTGGATCGCACCGTCCGTATGGTCTGTCGGGATCGGAATCATCCCTCGATTTTGTTCTGGTCGCTCGGCAATGAATCGGGTGGGGGAGAAAACTTCCGACATACCTATGCGGCGGTTCGTGCACTCGATTCGCGCATCATTCACTACGAGGGTGCCACCCGTGGCGGAACGGAATATACCGATCTGCATTCCGTTATGTATCCTTCCCTTGCTCAGGTACAGGCCGGAGCCAATGGTCGGGGGACGGAGGGAAAGCCCTATTTCATGTGCGAATATGCGCATGCCATGGGCAACGGTGTCGGCAATTTGCAGGACTATTGGGATATAATAGAACGGAGCAGTGCCGGTATAGGCGGTTGTATATGGGACTGGGTGGATCAGGCCATCTACGATCCTTCCGAAATCAAACGTGGACTCTATCGCCTGCATACCGGATACGACTATCCGGGACCTCATCAGGGAAATTTCGTGAACAACGGGCTTGTGACGGCTGACCGCTCATGGACTCCGAAGTTGTACGAAGTGAAGAAAGTGTATCAGCATGTGAAATTCGACGCATACGACAGTAAAAGCAAACTGCTCTCTCTGCGAAATGCCTACTCCTTTACGGACTTGAATCGCTTCGGGCTTCGTTTCAAGCTCCTCTCCGACGGCTGTGTGATCGAAAGCGGAGAAATGGATTTACCCGAACTGCCGGCTGGAGAAAAAACAGCGTTGAGAATACCCGTCGCCGATATTCCAATGTATTCGACTCGCGACTACCATATCAATTTCGAACTCTTCCTTCGTGAAGCCACCACTTGGGCTGATAAGGGACACACGGTAGCATCCGAACAGTTTACACTTGCACAAAGAGACGGTTTTGCTTCCCTCCTGCCCGAGCGGATGCCCACGCTGCAAGTGACGACGGAAGGGGATCACCTTCGTATCGCTAATGACAGAGTGCAGCTCGTATTCGATCTTCATACGGCAGAGCTTATTCGTTGGAACTATGGCGACTGCTCTGTGATCGTCCCGAAGGGAGGCCCTGTCTATGACAATTTCCGCTGGGTGGAGAACGACTCCCCCTACGGAAGTATTCCCCCCGGAGCACCGGCAAGTCAGGTACAGCCCGCTGTTCCTTCCTACGAGGTCAATGCCGATTCCACACGGGTGACCCTCACGGCATCGCATCATGCCCTCTGCCCTTATCGCCTTACCTATTATATATATGGAGACGGTACGGTGGATATTCGGGCAGACTTCACGCCCGAAAAGGAACAGGCAGATAAGTTGCGTAGACTTGGGATAAAAATGTACCTGCCCTTGCAGATGGATCGAATCGAATATCTGGCACGAGGCCCTCATGAGAATTATGTGGATCGCAGGCAGAGTGCTTTCTTCGGATTGTATTCCGACCGCGTGAGCCATATGGTCGAATCCTATGTACGCCCCCAGAGTATGGGCAATAGGACCGGCCTTAGAGCTCTGACCCTGACGGATGAATCCGGTAGGGGTATCAGGGTGGAAGTATCGGGGCAGGTCGATTTCTCCATTCTTCCCTATGACGACGAGGTTCTTGCACAGACTCGCCACCGATGGGAGTTATCCGCGCCCACGCATCATATTTTGCGCTTCGACTATATGCAGCGCGGATTGGGCAATGGTAGCTGCGGCCCCGGTACTGCTCCGGCATACCTTTGCCCTTCATCGGGCACATACTCCTTCGAACTTCGTTTCCGTCCTCACTGATATATGTCCGCAGCTACTCCGAATACGAAGAGAACGGGACATTATTTTGTATTTCCCTTGGGCTTGGCAGGCATTCGTTCGTAGCACACATCGGTAAGCGTAAAGTATTTCTTCGATGGATTGAGGCGTACGATGGGTTTTTCGATATGCTTCTGTATGCTGAAAACCTCGCCTTTCGGAACGGCTTTACTCTTGAATGAAGGCTTGAGCGTACCCAAATCACCAAACTCCACGATGTCTCCGTTTGCTACGATGTCTCGGGCAATTTCGGTGGCGTAATTCAAAACCGCTTCCACTTCCTGACGATTGAAGGAAGTGGACTTTGCCACACGCTCGCAAAAACTGCGAAAACTTACTCGATGTCTGCCCGTCGGCTGGGCAATCTGCACTACTTTTCCTGCATTTGCACCGACGTTCAATTTGCGTTCCACGAGGACGAATTGTAGAGGTTTATTGGACATATCTCAATCGTTTTTTCCTTTATTGTCTTTAGGTAAAATCCGGAATATCAGCGGTTTATTCCCGAATCTTCTTGATGTATAGGGGCAAAGGTATTGAAAACTATTCAAAATACTCCTAAGTTTTCTGTCGAATAGTTCTAAGTATTCTATTAAAAGCTCATAAGCTTTCTTCAAAAAGCTCTTAAGCTTTCTATCAAATAGTTCTAAGTATTCTATCAAAAACTCCTAAGCTTTCAGACAATACTCTCAATGGTTGCAATGAGATATAATAGAAGAATCTTGTCGATCCTATAGTATATACTTGGGTATGGAGCTTTGTCGATTCGGAATTGAGCAGACAGATCCACGGCTAAGAACCTGTTACCGAACCGGAAAAGATCTGATCGTAGTGCATGTTTCTGGAAAGACCGGCGCGAAAACCTTTTCGTTCTGTGGCGTGATAGTTTTCTATTTCCCGAGCCAAAACAAAAAAGTTTACGCACCACGCTTTCGATGATGTGTGACGTGTACAGGAAAAAGAAGAGGCTGCCCGCTCTACCGGGCAGCCTCCATCGTTCTCAAACCGTAATATATCTGATATTAATACATATATCCGATGTAGCTGAAGTTCTCTCTCACTTTGTCAAGTCGGAGTGCGAAAATGCCATCGTCTTTGGATAGATTGAAGTACTTTTTGTTTTCGAAGTGAGTAACCCAGTCTCTTTTACTTAGTACTCCATCTCCTGTTGGCTCAACCACTCCCCATGGATTGCGGATAATCAGGTAATAGCCATCATTGGAAACTGTATATCCCAAAACTGTATAAGCATGCAGCTGCACAATCCCATTCATATTTGGAACAGGATCGAATACACGCTCATCTTCATCTATGCCTCCAGTTGAAATTGTCATCGGTTTTGTCGTCTTATAATCCTGGCAATTATTTTTCATGAAATTTAGTAATGTCTCATCTGTGAAAGAAGAAAGCATATGATAATTGCTGACAAACCAGCTATCTCCACTCAGTTCACAAAGTGCTTCGTGGGGAAAGCCTCCTGCAATTTGCTTGATTGCGTTCTCTTTAGATGCATTAGGAAATTTCCAGTTCGCATACGCTTGTTCGAAAAGAGCGGGCCAGTATTCTCCGTTGAACCAATAGCGGCTTCTTGCATAGATCGGAACTTTGTAATATCCTCTCTGAAGAATTTCATTGGTGGAAATTCCTGCTCCCGATGAGCATGGTATTGACTGTCCTGAACGCCCTATGAAGTAGCGATAGAGTCGCCATTCATCTTGATTCGACATGATGTCCACATCCATATTCAATAGAGCGGGATGTACCCAGGCTATAGCCGACAAAGCTGCAAGCATGTAACAATCGCCAACGGCTCCTTGGACTACTGTGTCCCATAGATTGTGTGCTCCATTGCTCTGGAAGCCGACTTCTCTGTACTGATGCACTGTATTATGATCATCTCTTAAATTTTTTGTCGGAAGGATTATCTTGCTAATCTCCTTTGTGAGAGTAGTGGATGACAGTGCTTGCTCTCTGAGGTCGTTGACGTCAAGTTTTTTGGCTTCTTTTCTTGCCTTTGAGGCAGCTTCTTCTTTTTCTTCGGGAGGCATGTCATAATCGTTGAACGATTCAAGGATTCTCTCCAGACCGTCCTGCCCTCTTTGGGTCTTAGTCAAAGCCGAATCCACGATTTTGACCTCAGCATCCCGGTCTCTTCCGGCTCCTAATATAGAGTCACCTTTGGATAGATCTTGCATGCTTGAGCCCAACACACGTTCTACTATATCGGTAGTCCGTGGGTTGCTCCAATCCAATGGTCTCTCTAAAACAACTTCTGTAAGTGCATACGGATTGATCATCCCTGTAGGGCTGCAATCTTTACATTCTTTAGATTCGACAGGAATGTTCAGTTCTTTAAGCTTGGCTTCCTCCCTTTCGATTTTACGAGCTTTCGCTTCCTCTTGTTGAGGAGTAAGAGTTGCTTTTGCTTCTAATTTCTGCAATCTTTCTTTTGAAATTAGTTGTGGTACTAATTTTTTCGCCATAATTGAAAAACTTTAGGTCGATTAAACTGTGACTTTTGACTCTTTTCTTGTACTTTAAGAGTCGCACAAATGAAGTAACATATTGTGGGAAAGACTTGGACAAATCACGCATTCCCTTGGACAAATCACGCATTTGTCTACAAAAAAACTGACGAATCTTGAGTGCAATTTGGACAAATCACGCATGCAAAAGAGTTTAATACGCATTATTTCAATCGCTTACGAGTACAAGAGCAAAAACAGGTAATTTTTACATGAAATGTGCACGAAAAGTGTTTTGAAAAAATACAAAGGTGTTTTTTCAGACAAGGCACCTCAGCAGCAGGGGCGACACATTAAAATTGTATTGAGAGGAAAACGATCAGGAGTAAAAAGTCAAGAGGATAAATTTTTTACGCTCTATCCGTGGGCCCGGAACCATGCAGAGGCTTTCAAATAGAGAATGATACACAACTAACGGGGCTTTAATGACTATAAAAGTACTTAGAAAGCTGTTTTTAATGCGTCAGCCCTGAATAGGGAAGTCGGGCTTAGATCGAACTGACGAGAAAATAAAGGGGGCTGCGCCAAAAATGAATTTTGACACAGCCCCTTTTGTATTAATGTTATCGAATTACAGTATCCCTACTTGAACATCAGGCTCTATGGCTTTTACACCTTCGTTCTGTGCCAATGCCTGCAATTCTTTTGCAGTCAGTCTGGCAGCCAAGATGTTGCTCATCAACACCCGATAGTTTTTCAAGTTGAGAGATTCTGCATTCACGCCTTCCATCAATGTGATAATAACATCAAATTCTCCGAACGGTTTCGAGTTTATCTCTCTTTGAAGTTCAAAACTAATTTTGTCCATAACATTCAATTTTAATGTTTCACATCAATGTCAAAGCTACAACGAAATCTTCACACTAAGCTGATGCCTTTTGTGTGTTGCTTCGTACTACATTTACCAAAATAGATACCATTCTTTCCAACTGTCATAGAAGACGGTTTCATCGGTTGAAACTACCCTATCACAATTGATAAGACCAAATCCCTTTTCCACGCTTTTTGGATATGGATGCCCGTAGTAAGAACCTATCAATATTTGCTTCTTAATCCAGTATGTATTCACACTATGGCCCCATCTTTCCCATAGTAAAGCTGCAAGTCCTGCAACATGTGGACAAGCCATACTTGTACCGTCCATATACGCATAACCGTTATTTAAATAGGTTGATGTGATGCTTACTCCAGGAGCAACACAACCGACAGGATTCCATGGCAAATATTGTCGTCCTCTTGATGAGAAAGAAGCAAGATTATTATTCCAATCAACAGCACCAACTGCTATCGGACTTGTACTCCACCAATTATCTCTGGCTGAATTAGCGGGAGCACCTACCCATGGGAAGTATCCGTCCCCACCATTGCCTGCCGCTGCAACAACAAGAACTCCATTTAGCTGGCATCTTGAAACAGCGTTTTTATAAGCTTCAGTCGGAGCGTAGGAACCACCTAAACTCATACTTGCCACCTTAATGCCATTCCCCACACACCAATCCATTCCTGCAATTATATCACTTACATATCCGAATCCATCATCACCCAGAACCTTTACGGCATAAAGTCTGGCGCGAGGAGCAACGCCTACAGTTTGCCCCCGATACTCTCTTGCTGCAATAATACCAGCACAATGCGTACCGTGTCCACAATAATCCATATAACTTCCTGAACCAGAGAAGTCAACACCACCATAAATCCATAAATCAGGGTGGTTATAATCAATACCGGTATCCAATACGGCAACTTTTACATTCCAGCCATCATAGCCCCTTGCCCATGCTCCAGGCGCTTTTACCATTTTGATATTCCAAGGAATGTACGAAGCATTTATATCCATAGTAGAGTCGAGTGTTTGTGCCGATGCAGCTGCAACATCACAAGATTTTGAAGCGTCTTTCTTGAGATTTGCATCTAACATTGACGAGAACATATCGACCATTGCCTTCTTGTATCCATCAGCAAAACCACCTTCTTGCGTTTGAGTTTGCTTATCGGTTTCCAATGACTTGTCGGCAACTAAATTGCTTTGACCGGAACATCTTTGAAGGCTAAAAGGCTTAGATTCTTCTTCGGGAACTGTTTTGTCTCCCACTATCGTGCCTTCGCTCTGAACTTTAAACGGCACAACGGTTTCAGTAAAGGCTTCTTTTGTGCGAAGATCGCCTTTAACTCTTGCAGCTCCTTTGCTCTTGCTTGCTTCTAACTTCGCCATTTCCTCCTGATTGATGTAAACCTCTGGCTGATAGTTATGGTCGAACCCTTTTGGCTCCATGCCCAAACCCAAGGCAAATACCTTTGTATCTTCTTCTACTGCCAAGACACCTTTCTGAGTTGCAAGTTTCTTTGCTCCTTCCGATGTAAGTTCAAGCACTGAAATACCAAGGTTTTCAAAATGCAAGACATTATCTTCCAAAGCGGCTCTTTCGGCAGACATGAAAGATACCCCTTCCTTTACATTTGATTGGTTTACTTTTAACAGTTTTGATACAGAGGCTTTGCTAATTTCTTGATCTGCATAGGTTACTAAGAATCTTTTGTTGTTTTTGTTAGGCATAGTTGTTATTTATTAAATTTACTACTCGTATGGCTTTTCGAATCCGCCCCGTTTTTAATGGTTTCTGGCTCCATTTCTTTTGTCAAACCGGGTAGTTAACCCTTCCTTTAGACTTCTTTTTGTGTTTTGATTATTATACTACTTTTCTGTGATAATTGAAAAATTTTAGATTGATTAAACTGTGACTTTTAGCTCTTACACTTTAAGAGTCACACAAATGAAAGAATATATTAAGGAAAGGTCTTGTACAAATCACGCATTTTCTTGGACAAATCACGCATTTGTGTACAAAAAAACTAACGAATCAAGGTGCAATTTGGACAAATCACGCATGCAAAAGTGGTTAATGCACATTATTTCAATCACTTACGAGTACAAGAGCAAAAACAGGTGATTTTTACATGAAATGTGCACGAAAAGTGTTTCGAAAAATTACAAAGGTGTTTTTTCAGACAAGGCACCTCAGCAGCAGAATACGTGAAGAAGGGGATTATTTCATTACCTTTGAACAGCAGAAACTTAGCTCAACAATATATGATTACAGCCGAACGTTATCACGACATTAGCATGGGACACCGCGTAGTGGGGCACGATCACAAGTGCAGACATCTGCATGGACACAACTATCGTATCCACTTTATATGCAGTGCACCGGCTCTTGATTCGATCGGGCGTGTAGTCGATTTTGGCGTTATCAAGGAGCTGCTATGCCAGTGGCTTGAAGATCATTGGGATCACAAGATGATGCTATGGGAGCAGGATCCGTTGCTTCCTGCTTTGCGTGAGACTGTGCTGGACGATCTGGTCGTGGTACCATTCAATCCTACAGCTGAGAATATGGCTGTTTATCTGACAGAAGTGATAGGGCCGATGCAGCTGGCCGGCACGGGAGTGACACTGATCGGTTGTCGGGTGGACGAGACTCGCAAGTGCTCGGCCTCCTATACATTATAATATAGTACAGGATAATACGGAGCAATGCTCGTAAACGAAATCTTTCACAGCCTTCAGGGTGAAGGAGCCAATACCGGACGAGCTGCTGTCTTTGTCAGACTCGCAGGCTGCAATTTGGCATGTCCCTATTGTGATACCGATTTCATCCAAGGGGAAAAAATGTCACTGGAAGAGATTGCCCACAGTATCGAACATTATCCCACACGCTTTCTCATTTGGACTGGTGGAGAACCGACACTGCAACTTACAGAAGAAGCTACGGCTTATTTTCACCGGCTTGGTTACTATCAGGCCATAGAGACCAACGGAACTCGCCCCGTACCCAAAGGTATAGACTACATTTCCTGTAGTCCCAAACCCGAAGCCATAGGAAAGCTGAAAGAAAATTTCCCGGATGGAGTGGGGGAGTTTCGTTTTCCGCTGGGATCCGATACCCCTCTGCCTCCACCGATCGATGAATTGCCCACTGCTCTGTATTATCTTGTCAGCCCTATCTTCACGGGGGACGATGCCATGGAACCCGATCCTTCTGCCATTACTCGCTGCGTCGAGTTCGTCAAGGCTTTTCCTGCTTGGCGTCTGAGCATACAGATGCACAAACTGATTCATATCCCATAGCCTATTCCTTTTCTTCTTAATATGCACAACGGACAACATAAAATCCATTATCCTTTTCTTATCCTGTTGGTATGCCTTGCTTTTGCTGCCTGCAAGAGCGTGAAGCTGAAAGATGCGGAGAAGGCACACGATCGCCAAGAGTACACCAAGGCTGCCGATATGTACAATACGCTATACAGGCGTACACCACGAAAGCAGATGGAGATGAAAGCTTATACGGCTTTCCGATCCGGTGAAAACTATCGTGCCGCCGGCAGACAAGCCAAAGCTCTGCGTGGCTATCTGAATGCCAGACGCTACGGGTATCCGGATTCTGTGGTACTGCTCCGTTTGGCACAGACCTATCAGCAAGGAGGTAACTATAAGGAAGCCGAGGCCCTCTTCCGTGAATATTTGGAAGCTTATCCGACAAGTTATTTTGCAGCTATCGGTTTGGAGGGGTGTCTCTTCGCCCTCCAACAGAAGGAATATCCTACACGTTACCGGATACGACGAGCCGCCGAGTGGAATTCGGCACGGGGCGACTTCGGCCCGGCCTATGCACCCGATGCTTCGGCTCTCTATTTCACCTCGAGCAGAAGCAAAGACGACGGTTTGGATAATAGCAGCATAACGGGACTGAAACCCAATGATATTTATATCATCAAACGTGATGCACAGGGACGATGGGGACGTCCCGATAGCGTGTCCGGAGGGATCAATACTTCTTGGGATGAAGGCGTGCCGACGATCACTCCCGATGGCAGTACCATATATTATACGTTGGCGCAGCAAGGAGCCGATTACGACCGTACGGTACAGATCTATTCTGCCACTCGGAGCGGAGAAGGCGGCTGGAGCAACGGTTCGCTCGTGGACATTATGCGCGATTCGCTCCGTATGGCTGCTCATCCCTCTATGTCGGCATCCGGCAATTACCTGTATTTCGTCAGCAACATAGGCGGTAGCTATGGCGGCAAGGATATTTATCGTGTCAAGGTGTCGGATCGTTCTTATCGTTCACCGGAGAATTTGGGTCCTGACATCAATACGCCGGGGGACGAAATGTTTCCCTTCATAGATGGGGATAGTACCCTTTTCTTCGCTTCGGACGGACACGCCGGTTTGGGAGGACTGGATATTTTCAAAGCCGTACTGGACTCTACCGGCCGATGGCATGTAGTCAATATGGGACAACCGGTCAATTCCTCTGCCGATGATTTCGGTTTGGCTGTGGAGCCTAAAGGCAAAAACGAAGAAGGAGCTTTGCCGGACAACGGTGTCAATGGCGTATTCTGTTCCAACCGAGGCGATGCACGCGGATGGCCGCACCTCTTCCATTTCGAATTGCCGGCTATCTACACCGAGATTCAAGGTTATGTAATGGACAGAGAAGAAAATCCCATAGCCGGAGCGACTGTCAGGATCGTAGGCGAACGCGGCCCCGTAGGACAGGGATTCGTGACCACTCGTGACGATGGCTCCTATAAGATGACCGTGCAGGGCGATACCCGCTATGTGATGCTTGCAGGAGCATCCGGCTATTTGAATCAGTATGTAGAGCTCAAGACCGATACTGCCAAGCAGAGCGAGACCTACTACGTGGATTTTTTCCTTGCATCGCGTGAGAAGGCCGAAGGCTTGCAAAATATTTTCTATGATTTCGATAAAGCCACCCTTCGACCCGAAAGTATGAAGAGCCTGGACGAACTGATTCGTATCCTTACGGACAATCCGGATATTCGGATCGAGTTGGGTTCGCATGCCGACAGGAAAGGCCCCGATGCTTACAACCTCGGACTATCCGACCGTAGAGCCAAATCCGTGGTGGACTACCTCACGAGTCGCGGCATAGCAGCTGACAGGCTTACGTGGAAAGGCTACGGTAAGTCTGTCCCCAAGACGGTGACGGCTAAGATGGCCGAACGGCACGATTTCCTGAAGGAAGGCGATGTACTCACCGAGGAATTCATCACACCTTTGACCGAGGAGCAGCAGTCAATCTGCGACCAACTGAACCGTCGTACCGAGTTCCGTGTCATCGAGGAAGAGTCGCGTTAATCACTCTTGGGATAAAAAAGTAGGACGTAGAAAGCCGTACCGAGTGGTCTTTGACAAGACTTATTTTTCAGCGTGTCGAATCTAATATTAGTTTTGGCTGAAACTAATATAAGTTTTGGAGAGAAGCTCCATAGGTGTAGAATGAGAGTAATGTTGATCACACTTTTCCAAACTCTTGGATCGAGTTCTCGTTCGTAAATAAAACGTTTTCTAACAGATACTATCCGGCTGCTAATGCGTACTTTTGCGGCAATACAGCACGAACAATATGGATAAGAAATCTTTTCAGGAGTATTATGCCACCGGCTTTAGCCATTGCTACGGTTGTGGCACATCGAACGAGCATGGTCTGCATGTAAAGAGTTATTGGGCGGAAGAGCATCCGGATGAGACGGTAGCGCATTTCCGTCCCGATTCACATCATACGGGAGGGTTCCCCGGCTTTGTCTATGGAGGACTCATTGCCGCCATCCTCGACTGCCATGGCAATGGCACCGCAGCCGCAGCCGGTTATCGTTCTCAAAGTCGCCCGATGGATTCGGAGCCGAATCTGAGATACGTGACGGCTAATCTGAATCTCAACTATCGTCGTCCTACCCCGATGGGAGTGGACTTGGAGCTACATGCCCACATCAAAGAGGTAACGGACCGGAAAGTGCTGATGGAGCTGTCGCTCATCGCAGAAGGGCAGGTAACGGTAGAAGGAAGCATGCTATCCGTTCTGCTACCCGAAAAGAAGTAGAGCAAGCAAACGGAGAGGGTAGGATAAAAACGCGCTTTGCGACTCAGGCATAGACGGCACAGTCGGCCGAATATGAAAGAGTCGCAAAGCGCGTTTTTTTTGTTCGATTCTTATTTCAATATCACGATGCCTCCGCGGGCACCATGCGCCCCGATTACCAGAGACTGCTCTATATCGGCAGTCTTGGATGGCCCACTGATAAAGCAGGAGTATGGAGACTGCGAGTCTATTTCGGCCACACGTTTATAAGCCTCGTGCATGTTGTGTACGAGCTTCGTCTTGTCCAAGACGATGACCAGGTACTCCGAGATGAAAAACATGGCTCGCTTCTGTATCGTCTGATCCACCCATACACATCCGTTCTCGCACACCCCTATTTCACCTTCGATAATAGCCAAGTCCGTACCGTTCATGTCGCCCGGATTCTCTACTTCGTCCGGTTTGTAGGTAGCTATATGAATGTATGGAAGGGCTGATCCGATCCGTTTGGCGTCCGGATATGCGGCTCTGATCACTTCGTTAATGTCCTGTCCGGGCTGAAGCTCTATGGCATCGCCGCCCACTGCACGCGATATTTCGATGAAGCGAGCCACCTTGTCCGGAAAGGTAATGGGAGTAAAGTTCATCTCCGGTTTCGGTTCACGCTGCTTGGTGTGCTGTTTGATTCTGTCTAATATGATTTGTCTGCTGTCCATGATGATTACTTCTTGATATTCTTCTTCCACCAATTATTGAACGAAGTAGAGGCAAAGCGAGGCAATTCGCGCCCCTTGCCCCATGCGTTCAGGCCGTTGTACAGCAGGAACCGAGGCAGACTGTTGGCTATGGGAGCCATCTTCAGAGCCGCATTGAAACGCCACGGGCTTTCCATCAGGTATTTCATACCGGCCGACATCAGCTTTTTCTCTTGGCTGGCACGCCCCAAATGATCCAAATCCTGACGCCAACGATAGATCTGCTCACCGAGGTCGATTTTCACAGGGCACACACTCGAACAGGAGAGACAGAGCGAGCAGGCCGATACATTGTCGCTATACCGGCGCGGATCCTTGAGCATACCCAGATTGATCCCGATAGGCCCGGGGATGAAATAAGTGTATGAATAACCGCCGGAGCGACGATAGACGGGACACGTATTCATACATGCACCGCATCTTATGCAGTTGAGCGTTTTCACGTGCTCCTCATTTTCGATGATGTCCGTCCTTCCGTTGTCTACGATGATATAGTGTAGCTCTCCGCCTTCATGAGGCTTGCGGTAGTGTGCCGTATAGGTCGTAGAGGGCTGTCCCGTACCCGAACGTGCCAGAAGTCGGGTGAATACCCCCACGGCATCCAAGTCGGGCACCAACTTCTCCAACCCGAAAGAGCAAATGTTCAATTTCTGACAAGCCATACCCATATCGGCATTGCCCTCATTGGTGCAAACGACGACTTCGCCCGTAGAGGCAACGGCAAAGTTGCCACCCGTCATTGCTGCATCCGCGCTGATAAAGTCTTCGCGCAGGCTTTTGCGTGCTGCACGAGTCAGATACGTAGGGTCGTAATTGCCCTTCTCCGTACCCAGCTTGTCGTGGAACAGATCGCTTACAGCCTCGCGTTTGATATGGATGGCCGGCATCACGATGTGGCTCGGTGGCTCTTCCATAAGCTGGAGGATACGCTCGCCGAGGTCTGTCTCGATCACGTTTATACCCTTTTCGATAAGATATTCGTTCAGGTGGCACTCTTCGGTAAGCATGGATTTGCTCTTCACGAACTTTTTGACACCATGATCACGCAGGATACCATACAGGATCTCGTTGTGCTCCTTGGCGTCCTTAGCCCAATGGACGATGACACCGTTGCGGCGAGCATTCTCTTCGAATCGAAGCAGCAGCTCATCGAGGTGCGTCACATTGTAGCGTTTGATGTCGTGAGCCAGTTGGCGCAGGTCTTCCCATTCCGGTACCGTATCACGTTGGATGTCCCGTTTGTGGCGTACCATCCAGAGCGTCTCGTCATGCCACTTGGCTCCGGCCTTATTCTCCAAAAAGCGGGCAGCCGCTTCGCTATGCTTCGTACTCATAAGTTTGCTGCTAAAATTTCTACTGCATGAATTGTCTTGATCGGCAATTTCTCTCTGTCTATCACCCCTTGCATATGCATCAGGCACGAACTGTCCGGCCCTGTGATGTACTCCGCACCTGTGGATATGTGGTCCAGCACCTTGTCATGTCCCATACAAGTGGACACCTCGGGTTCTTCCACTGAGTACATACCACCGAAACCGCAGCATTCGTCTATTCGCTTCGGCTCGAACACCTCTATGCCCTGCACCATCTCCAATAGCCGGCGCACCTTGTTGTGGTACGGACGGTGCACTTCGCTGGGGGTGGACAGATGCAGTTCGCGTACGCCGTGGCAGCTGTTGTGCAGGCTCACCTTATGGGCAAATCGGGAGGGGAGGCTGGTGATCTTCAGGTCATCGTGCAAGAACTCGCATATATCCCGAACCTTGGCTGCCGACTTGCAGACATGTCCTGTCGGTCTGAGGATATGATCATAGTTTTCTTTCACGAAAGCAACGCAACTGGCCGATGGCCCTACGACTACATCATACGACTCGAACAGCTCTTCGAATCGCAGAGCCAGCTTTTGAGCTTTCTGTTCGAATCCGGCATTGGCCATAGGCTGGCCGCAACATGTCTGATCCATCGGGTAGTCGACATCTATGCCCAAACTCTTCAGCAGTTTGTACGTGGCGATACCCACTTCCGGATACACTGCATTGACATAACAGGGGATGAACAAACCTACTTTCATTGTGATAAATCTGATAATTGTATTCTTAAAAACTTTTGTCCCTATGCCCTGAAGAGGTACGAATACTTCCTCTTCGGCCATACATCAGGGGAAAAACTCCACGGGAAAGTCAAAAAAGAAGCTCGCAAAACCAAAGAATACGGGCACCTTTCCCGATCCATATTTCACGGATACGATCGCATCGTATTCAAGCTCCTTATGGGTCTACTCTTCTATCCCAAAGTAAATATATTTCCGCCAAAAAGCATACCTCCGTCCGATAAATTTCTCTTAGCACGGAGGTTCTTATTCTCTGCGGATCAGGTCGGCGACTATCGGCAACCCATGATTTGGAGAATGGCTTCTATGCGCAGTTGGGGCGTGGAAGGCGGATGTGCCGAACTATTGAATATGATGCTGCCGGCCGAGAAGTCGAGCATGGGTACATCATTGGCACCATCGCCTACGGCAACAATTTCGGTCGGTGAGAGGGATAGCTCCTTGGCCAGAGAGTGGAGAAATTCGGCTTTGACCTCCGCATCCACTATGGTACCCGATAGACGGCCTGTCAGCAGGCCATTTTCGATCTCTGCTTCCGATGTGCAGATGTAGTCGAAGCCGTACCGCTCTTTGATGTTGTGCGAATAAAGTCGGAATCCTCCCGAAATGATAGCGGAGCGAATACCTTGCTCCTTGAATTTGCGCATCAACGAAGGCAGTCCCTCAACGATCGGGAGAGATGCAGATAGCTCCTCCAGCTTTGCCAAAGGCAAGCCTCGCAGCATGGATACGCGCCTGCTGAAATTGTCCGGAAACTCCTCTCTCCCCGACATGGCAGCCTCCGTCAGTTCACCCATCTCATCGAGGCATCCGTGTGCGGTGGCCAATTCATTCATGATCTCCGTGCGCACAAGCGTCGAATCCAGATCGAAAGCTACGAGTCCGATGCGCCCTACAGGTGTATCCTCCCTGCGAATACCGAGCATAATCGGATAGGTCCGGGCCATAGGCATCAGAGCCTTTATCAAAAGAGATTTGGCTCCTTTGTAGGCTACCGATAGCCGCACACAAGGATCGTATGTATCCGCTTCACGCACGAATTGGACTACCCGTGCGCCGATAGCCTCCACAGCACGACAAACTGCCGCCACATGCAGCAGATCTGCCCTTGCAGCCGTGATATATACCCGATAGTTACCGTTCATTCTGCCACAAAGATAAACCCTTGCCGATGAAATGTTTTATAGTAAAACATTCGGTTGCTGTTACGATTCATTCGACTTCAGCGTTTTTCTTACCTTTGCCAACCTGATGAAGCTCTCTGTCGGGAGTTAGATGTTCCTGACAAGAGAGCCGATTGCTTGAATAGAATTACATGGATACTATAGACTTAACGATGACAGAATATGCACACCGAATACCTTTATACCCCGATCTTTCCGGCCGATTCTTTCGCGCCCATAGCCTATCACGCCATTTCGATATTCAGCAAACAGTATAAACCCCTATGACGAATAAGTAGGAATAACCCCTCTTATACTCCCCTAAAGGTACAAGGCACCCGTACGGTTCGGCCACGAATCGTGCGGGTGCCTCTTTTATTTCAGCTCCTGAGAGAGCCTTTTTCAGCCTGCGATTTATATAGAAACGAGTTCCGATCTATATATAAATGGAAAACGATTTATATATAAAATGAAAACAATCTATATATAGATCGAAAACGGTTTATATACAGATCGTTATCTTCTCTTCTGAAAAGCATGTTTTGATCCGAAAAAGTTCGTTTTTTCATCTTCTGGACTTCATAATCTACTTCTTTTTACCCCCTTATTTAGAATCATTCCAAACTCGTCTTCGTTGTTGAAAACTTTTTTCGCGCGAAAAAAATAACCCGAATGGCATGCTCTGCTTTTCTCCGATCCGATCCGAAAGACAGCTTTTTCATCTATACGTCCTGTCTCTCATTTCAGGCAAAATCTTGGAAAAGCGGAACGAAAAGGTCGTTTCGGTATTGGAAAAGCGGAATAAACGCCCTCTTTATGCCTTGGAAAAACGGAAAAATACAGCTATGTTTGTCTTGCATAAATGGAAGTGGCTATGTTGAGAAGGAAGATAGACAAGTACCTCAAGGATTATTACGAAAGTTCTCGTAATGCTTTGCTTCTTACGGGAGCGAGGCAAATCGGTAAGACATATTCCATCCGTGAGTTTGGAAAATCCTTTAAAAGTTTTGTGGAGATAAACTTTGTGGATACCCCGGAGGCTGTCGATGTTTTCAAAGATGCCAAAAGCAGTTCGGAGATTTTGCTTCGCTTGTCTCTGATGACGACTGTTCCCCTAATCAAAGGCGATACGCTTATCTTCTTTGACGAAGTACAGAGGTGTCCTGAGATCGTAACGGCTATCAAATTTTTAGTGGACGAAGGTTCGTATCGCTATATATTGAGTGGTTCGTTGTTGGGGGTGGAGCTGAAAGATCTACGCTCCGAACCTGTCGGGTATATGGGTGTCAAAGACATGTATCCGCTTGACTTCGAAGAGTTTGTTTTGTGCGTGGGTATCAGTGAAGATATAATAGGGTATTTGCGCAATGCTTGGCAAAACCATACTGTTGTCGATGAGTTTATTCATTCCAAAATGATGGAATTGTTTCGTCTCTATCTTGTCGTTGGCGGCATGCCTGCAGCTGTCAGTAGCTATATCGAAAGCAATAACCTTCAAGAAGTTATGACCATACAGCAAGACATTATTCGCCTCTATAAGCGTGATATTGCACAGTATGATCCGAACAACAAGCTATACATAGAAGAGATTTTCGATCTGATTCCTCCCGAACTCAATGCAAAGAATAAACGCTTTATCCTAAAACGACTAAATGAGAATGCCAAGTTTGAGCATTATCAGAACAGCTTTCTTTGGTTGAAGAATGCAGGAGTGGCTTTGCCTGTCTACAATGTAGAGGAGCCTAAGACACCTTTGCTACTTGCTCGTTCACGAAATTTGTTCAAACTCTTCCAGAGTGATGTTGGCTTACTTGCAGCCCAGTATACAGAAGGTATCCAGCTGCGGATAATCAAGGGCGACAAGGATATTAATTTCGGTTCCATATACGAAAATGCAGTTGCACAAGAATTGGTGGCTCATGGATTTACGCCCTATTACTACAATAATAAGAAGCGAGGCGAATTGGATTTTGTCATCGAAACAGAGGGACAGGTGCTTCCCATCGAAGTGAAATCGGGCAAGGACTACCAGACGCATCGTGCCTTAGCTAATATCATGGCAGACAAGGAGTACCGATTGCCACGTGCTCTGATTTTGAACAATGACACCCTAAAAGTGGATGGACAACTTATTTATGCCCCCATTTATATGGTGATGTTTCTACAGAAAGACAATACTGCCCCTACCTACTATAAAGTGGACCTATCGGCTTTGCAATAAAGTCATCAGGCTATATTTCTATTGCGGTTGCCGGCATTGGTAGATATTGGCAGGTGTATTCCGAAAGGAGAAAGAGGGGCGGTTGTGCTATTGATGGGGAAGTATTCCTAAATTAGCGATCGCTAAAGTGATGGAAGATGGATAGAGGAAGTGTAGCTGCCGATTGTGTTGGTGCAGAGCTGTTCGTCCGATCGGGAGGCCTTTCGTTCTCTTCCTTGGCTTTTGTCTGTAAATCTCGATTCTTTTAACTCATATAATTGTCTGTTCCTATAATTGTCTGTTCCTATTAAACGCTCTCATCTCCTTATCAGTGCTGCTTCATCGGGTGGTGGAAAGACTACTTTCACGCTCGGATTGCTACGATTGCTTCGAAGGCGCGGTCTCAAAGTGCAGCCTTTCAAATGCGGTCCCGACTATATCGATCCTAAGTATCACCGCCTTGCATGCGGAACGGAAACGGTGAATTTGGATGCTTTCATGATGAGCCGGGAGCATATCGCCCGACTCTATGACCGCTATGGCTGCGAAGCCGATGTTTCCATCGTAGAGGGTGTGATGGGTTTCTTCGACGGGTACGACCGTATGACGGGTAGCAGTGCCCTTTTGGCCGAAAATCTGCGCATTCCCGTATTGCTTCTGATCCATGCAGGCAGCACGGCCTATTCCGTGGCTCCGATACTGTATGGCTTCAAACACTTCCGCCCGGGTGTGGCTCCGGTGGGTGTCGTTTTCAATAAGGTGGGCTCCGCTTCGCATTATCGCTATCTGGAAGAAGCAGCTGCGGATGCCGGTGTGGCCAGCCTCGGTTACTTGCCGAAGATGAAAGATTTGGAAGTACCGTCGCGGCATTTGGGTTTGTCTGTGGAGGATTTAGCCCGTTATGAGTATTTGCCGGACAAGGTGGCAGATGCTATTGAGAAGTATGTGGATGTGGAGAGATTGCTTGGCCTGATGGCCTCCGATGTCGATCCGGTTATCGAAGAAGAGAGCTTTACGGAATCTTCTTTGCATGGGAGGAAATGCATTGCGATGGCGGATGACGAAGCATTTAACTTCACCTATCGGGAGAATATTCGTCGGCTCGAAAGCCGAGGAAGGGTTGTTCGATTCAGTCCTTTGCGGGACAATCGTCTGCCCGATGATTGCGATTTCCTGTATCTGCCCGGCGGTTATCCGGAGTTTTACCTGCCGGCATTGAGTGCCAACGAATCCATGAAGCGGTCGGTACGGGACTATATCGAGTCGGGAGGTCATGCTCTGGCCGAGTGTGGCGGTATGATGTACCTTTGCGATACGATACGGGGCATGGACGGACGGGACTATCCCATGTGTGGCGTATTGCCTGAAGCGGCTACGATGGAAGGAATGCGCCTGCACCTTGGCTACAGGCGGATGGTGTACAAGGGGAAAGAGCTACGCGGACATGAATTTCACTACTCTTCCACTATCGGCTCTACGCCATCCGTGGCACAGCAGTACAATGTGCGAGGCGAAGCCGTGGAGACTCCGCTATACCGATACAAGAATCTCTTGGCCGGATATACGCATCTCTACTGGGGTGAGCATGACGATCTGTGGACGTGGTTCGACTGATGGAAGCGAAACGATGTAATCTATGATATATACGAAGACAGGAGACAAAGGAACCACCGGCATATTCGGTGGGGAGCGTGTGAAGAAAGATGATGTACGAGTGGAAGCCTACGGCACGATGGATGAGCTGAATGCTGCCATCGGCATGATCCGGACATTCCTGCCGGAGGAGGATGAGCGTCAGACCGTGCTGTACGATATTCAGATGCGGATGATGGCAGCGATGAGTATAGTGGCCACTCCTGCCGGCAAGCGTGAGCAGAATCCTAATCATTTCCCCGAAGAAGCGGCAGCCGACTGCGAGGCTTTTATCGACAGGCTTTTGGGCGAAACAGCCGACAACGGCTACTTCATTCTTCCGGGCGGTACGCCGCTTTCTGCTCATTTGCAGTTGGCTCGTACGATAGCACGCCGAGCGGAAAGAAGGTTGTGGACACTGCACCGATCCGATGAAGTTCCGGATGCAATCTTGAAGTGGATGAATCGCCTGTCCGATCTTTTCTTCGTGATGGCTCGGCACGAAATGCAGCAGCAGGGGTGGAGCGAGGAGAAGTGGCATAGATTCGCCTATAAGAGAAAGAAGAAATGACGGAAGGCGGAAAGCTACGGCCGATTATGTTTGTCGGCACAGGCAGCGATGTAGGCAAGAGTATTATCGCTACGGGTTTCTGTCGCATTTTTCGGCAGGACGGTTATCATCCGGCCCCGTTCAAAGCGCAGAATATGGCTTTGAATTCGTTCGTCACGCCCGAAGGTTTGGAGATCGGACGAGCGCAGGCTGTGCAGGCCGAAGCTGCCGGCATCCCATGTCATACGGATATGAATCCCGTGCTGCTCAAGCCGAGTTCGGATCATACTTCACAGGTCGTGCTCAATGGCCGTCCGATAGGCAATCGGGATGCTTACGAATACTTTCGACGAGAGGGGAGGGACGAACTGCGTACGGAGGTGTACGCCGCTTTCGACCGCTTGGCTTCTCGTTTCAGCCCTGTTGTGATGGAAGGAGCAGGCAGTATATCCGAATTGAATCTGCGCGATACCGATATAGTCAATATGCCGATGGCCATCCATGCAGGTGCATGCGTGATCCTTGTGGCCGACATCGACCGTGGAGGCGTGTTCGCTTCGGTCTATGGTTCTATCATGCTGCTCTCTGCCGAAGAGCGAAAGCATGTGCGAGGCATTCTGATCAATAAGTTTCGGGGCGATCTTCGCCTTTTCGATGAAGGGAAAAAGATCCTTGAGGAATTGTGCGGCATTCCCGTTGTGGGAGTAATACCTTATTATAAGGATATTCATATCGAGGAGGAAGACTCCGTAGCACTGTCGGTCAAGCAGTATGCTGCCGGACAGGGACGGGTGAATGTAGCTGTAGTCCTGCTGCGATACTTGTCGAACTATACGGACTTCAACGTTTTGGAACGTGATCCTCGCGTACACCTTTACTATACGAACAATACGGAAGAGCTGCGCAAGGCCGATATTATCATTCTACCCGGCAGCAAGAGTACTTTGGCCGATCTCTATGAATTGCGGCGCAATGGTGCGGCACAAGCTATCGTACAGGCACATCGCGACGGGACAACGGTATTGGGGATATGTGGCGGATTCCAACTCATGGGCATGGAGGTTTGCGATCCCGACCATATAGAGGGCGATATAGAACGCCTGCCCGGTCTCGGCCTGCTGCCTGTAACGACTGTGATGACGGGCGAGAAGGTTACGCGTCGTACGGCATTTCGCTTTCTGGATCATACGGATGAGTGCGAGGGATATGAGATTCATATGGGACGGACGATGCCTGTCGAAGGTGCAGCATCTTCTCCACTGAATCGACTCTCGGATGGAACAGAGGACGGATATTTCGTGGATGCTACTTGTATGGGTACTTATGTGCATGGTATACTGGACAATCCGGTCGTAATAGACTATCTGCTCTCGCCGTATGCAGACAAAATGGAAGAACGGAAGAGCTTCGACTATGCCCGCTATAAGGATGAGCAATACGATAAATTGGCTGACCATCTGCGTCGATATGCCGATGTTCCGCTGATTTACCAACTGATGAAAAACGATGATTAAAGGACACGGAGACGATCTCTATCGTCATGGACCCATTCGGGCTAATTTCAGTTCGAATGTATATAACGCCACCGAGCGTCAGGGTCTGCTGGATTACCTTCATCAGAGACTGGATAGCATCGGCTCCTATCCGGAGCCGGAGCCTTATTCTTTGGAGAAAGGTTTGGCCGATTATCACGGCATAGCTGCCGACTCTATCAGTGTGACCGCTGGTGCCACGGAAGCTATTTATCTCATAGCACAGGCTTTCCGTGGATCTTCTTCGGCCGTGGTGGCTCCCACTTTCAGCGAATATGCCGATGCTTGCCGGCTACATGGCCATCGTGTGGATTTCATTTCCAAGCCCGAAGAGGCTTCTTCTCGATATGATATGGTCTGGCTCTGTAATCCGAACAATCCGACGGGGCGCGTTTGGAAGGCAAGCGAATTGTATCGTATCGTTCGAGAGTGTCCGTCCACGATTTTCATTGTGGATCAGTCTTACGAATACTTTTCCACGGCCGAAGTACTCGATACGAAAGAGGCGGTTTCTCTCCCCAATCTTTTGCTGCTGCATTCGCTTACCAAGCGTTTTGCCATACCGGGCTTACGCCTCGGATACCTGACAGCCCACGCTTCTCTGACCGAAAGGATCAGAGCTTGCCGCATGCCGTGGTCGGTGAATGCCCTTGCCATTGCCGCCGGTGAGTATTTGGTGCAGCAGGGATTTCCTGCTTCTGTACCTTTGGCCGAGTTGCATGCGGAAACCGAACGGCTACGCATGGCTATCGGCTCAATCGCCGGTTATGAGGTGGAGCCGACTGATACCCATTTTATGCTGGTTCGCTGTCGTCATCATTCGGCTGCCGAACTGAAAGCTGTTTTGGCCGATCAATACGGTCTGCTGATTCGGGATGCCTCCAACTTCGAGGGCTTGGATGCCCATTGCATTCGTATAGCTACACAGACGCGCGAGCAGAACGATTGGCTGATCGATGCACTTCGATCGATTTCTTTCTAATTCCTTTTTTCTGTTCGGTATGCAGGAATCTGTTTTGATCATTCTTCTTTTTTTATTGCCACTGTTGCTGGGATGGTTGGCAGACTATTTTTTAGGAGATCCTCTTTCTCTTCCGCATCCTGTAGTCGGCTTCGGGCGGATGATTGCATTCGGAGAGAAGAGGTTGAATAGAGGCAACTACCGCAAGGCGAAAGGCGGCTTGATGTCGGTGGTCTATATCATAGCCGTTTTTCTTTTGACCCTATTGATCCTCTTGGGGCTTGCTTTTGTCTGTATCTATGCCATTTTGATGGACGATTCTTTGTGGATTGCTCTGGCATTTGCTGTGGCTTCTCTTATTTCGGCTGTCGGCATTTTCTTCTGTTTGGCCGGCACTACCCTTATTCGTGAGGTACGTATGGTATTCCAAGCAGTCGATCGTTCGCTTGAAGAGGGGCGCAGGCAAGTGGCCCGCATCGTAGGACGCGATACGGTAGCTCTGTCGGCGCAGGAAGTCAGGACGGCAGCTCTGGAGACTTTGTCGGAGAATCTGAGCGATGGAGTTGTAGCTCCTATGTTCTGGTATATGTGGCTGGGATTGCCGGGGATGATGGCCTATAAGATGGTCAATACCCTTGATTCGATGATTGGCTATAAGACGGAGCGGTATCTTTTTTTCGGGCGGATAGCTGCCAAAATCGACGATGTCGCCAACTATATTCCTGCAAGGCTTACGGCTTGGCTGATGATTCTCGTGAGTGGGAAGCTCCACCTGTTCTCTTTTGTTCGTCGTTATGGTCGGCAACATGCAAGTCCTAACTCCGGTTATCCCGAGGCAGCTCTTGCAGGTATATTGAATTGCCGTTTCGGTGGCACACACGATTATTTTGGAGAAAGCATCAGCAAGCCTTATATCGGCCATAACGAACGCGAACTGACAACGGCAGATATGCAGATTGCTATTCGTATCAATCGGCGCGTAGAGCTGGTGATGCTGTTGATGACACTCGTAGTGAGTTGGATTACCTCCTCGCTCTTTCTTTTTGCCTGATCTGAAAAAAAACTAAGAATCAGCTCTGCCGCGAAAGACTTCAACGAAAATCCCATAAAACGGCCACAAATAGCTGATAGTTAGCGCATTGATGGGAGCAGAATCAGCTGACAATTGCGTCCTGCATCGTGCAGGAAGCAAGAAACAGCCGACAATCATTCCTTATTTCTCGCCTATCGGTACAAGCATTGATTTGACGAGGAAAGGAATACTTCTCTGATGGAAATTTGGTGAAATTTCTGTTTGCTCGGTGCCCATGTACCGGAGGTTTGACCTTGCCCGAAGAGAACTAAGAATCTGCTCTGAGCAAAAGAATACAATGAAACTCCCGTGCAGCAATCTTACCGCAGATACGATTTTGACAAGGGAAATTATAGCGAAAGCGCAGACCCCTTGGATGTAGGAGTCTGCGCCTTCTTTTTTCTGAACCTCAACTTTTTAGGCTCTGCTTAGTGTCGGAATTTTTTCACAGATGAGTCGTTCTTTCTATTTCCTTTCCGAAAACCGCGTCCCGTATCGAAGCCGAAGTCATCGTCATCATCGTCGTCCCAACGATTGCGGGTCCTGCTTTCGGAACGAGGCTTCCCAGCATTGCGTTGCGATGGAGCTTCCTTGTGTTGTTTGGGTCTCGGATTTTTTCGCTTTTCATCCTGTCTGCCGCCTTGATTGGAGGCGGAGGGTACGAGTCGTTCCTCATATTTGCGCAGGGAGATTTCTTCACGAATGAGATCCTTGATAGGAATGTCAATATCATCAAGAAGAACAATGTCTTTTTCGCAGACCAAATCCGTTAAGCGAGCGATTCGGCCATTGATTTTCACTCTTCCTTCGGTGATGTATTTCTCTGCTTCGCGGCGGGAGCCGAGTCCGGCATCGCTAATCAGCTTATTAATTCTCAGTTTCATCTGAATTCAAATCAGTAAGTGTGGAAACTATTTTGTTAATGATAAGTTGAGGTTCAATCTGAGTACGGCAGGCATAATCCTTGCGGAAGCAGGGTTTATTGCCGAAAACGGAGCAAGGCCGGCAATCCAGGTCTGCTCCGATACAATCTTCTATGCATTGCCCATATCCGAGAAATCCTGCTGCCGGATGCGTGGCACACCAGATAGAGATAACCCGTGTGCCTACCAATGATGCGAAGTGCATATTGGCACTATCCATCGAAACCATACAGTGCAAGGCGTGAATAAGGGATAGCTCCTCCGGCAGTGACAGCAGACCGGCGACGGATACGACGCGAAGCGATTCGTCGGCCCACTGCTCCAATATTTTTTTCTCTTTCCCCTTACCTCCGAAAAGAAAAATCTGCACATCGTCTCTCTCGGCCAGCGTGCGTACTACTTCATGCATTTTCTCCGGCGGATATGTCTTGGCTTCATGGCCGGCAAACGGTGCTATCCCAATGAGGTGGTGTCCGGAGCCTATCTCCACTATCGGAAGTTCGGTAGAGATATGGCCGGAGTCGTTCAGAAGAATGGGGTAGGGAGGATGTATTTCAAGCCCGGCTTTGTGAAAAACCTGAGCGTATCGTTCTATTACGGAAGGTAATCGGGTTGGCTTTTTGGGTGGCTTGGCCGTAAGTTGCCGAAGTTGTAGCCGCGGTTTCTTCAGACAAAACCCTTTGACTCCGAAAAAGCGAAGATAGAAGCGAATAATCTTGGATCTGATTACGTTGTGCAGGTCGATGACATAGTCGAACTGCTCATCCTTGAGCCGTCTGATGTACGTGAGAAGGCCGATCAGGGAAGACTCCTCGTGCTTAATGTCGATCCCCATTCCCTCCAAATTGTTCGGAGGGTTGATCAGTAGCGATGTCAGGAAAGGCTGGGTCAGCAGGGTAAAACTATGCTGTGGGTATGCCTTGGCCACTGCATACAAAACCGGTATTGTCATTGCCACATCGCCTATTGCCGACAAGCGGACTATCAGATAACGAGCCATGGGAGAACGACAGAAAGGAAATAAACGGGGAACTTGGGTTGTCCGTATGGAGAGCGGATTAAGTGAAGGGCCTTTATTTTCTACTTCTACTTCTTGCCCAAGAGAATCGGATTGAGAGTGGGGTCGTTGTACATTTTCATCTGCTTGTACACTTTCATGTACTTGCGACCGGCTGCTATATCATCCACAAGCTGGTCGATAGCCGTACAGAGGTCGGCATCCTGTTCGATAAGCACTCGGAGCTTCTCCTGACATTTGGCTCGGTGTGCATCGTCGGCATCGGGACGCTCAGTAGCCAAGCGCATATTGTAGATTTTGAGCTTCAGTATCGAAAGGCGATCGATTGCCCATGCCGGACTTTCGGTGTTGATCGTAGCATCGGGCAGTACCTTCACATCCTTGTATGTATCGAGAAAATAGCTGTCTATCAGCTCCACAAGATCGGTTCTGTCTTGATTGGATTTGTCGATACGGCGTTTGATCACCAACGCATCAGCCGGATCGATGTTGGGATCACGAATAATATCTTCCATATGCCACTGGGCATTATCGATCCAATTCTTCAAAAACAAATAATGCTCGATCGTTTGAGGCCGATATGGATTGTTGCAGGCTGCGTCTATGCTGTCAGTGACATTATAGGCTTTGATGGCCTCATCGAAAATCCTGTTGCACAACTTGCTGATAGTCATAATTATTATTGCCGCTTAATTTTTCAAAATTATAATGCTATGCGGACAAAGATATATAAAAAACCGATTGGTGAACTCTAAAATTAAGTCCATCCAATCGGTTTTGTAAATTGCTAAAAAGCAGCTATATTTTAATGAGTCTTTTTTTGACTCTCTTTCTTATTGCTTGTCAGTTGTCTTTCCGTGATTCTTGGCGTGCGGGCAGTTTCCTGCTTTAGCCTTGTCTTTGCCTTCGCAAGATTTGTGGCCGTGTTTGCTCTTGCACTCGCCTTTTCCTGATTTGTGGCAGTCACTCTTCTTGCAGTCTTTGGCTTTGTCTTTGCTGCAACCCTTTGCATTGGCATCCTTAGCCTTATCCTTGCAGCAGCCCTTGGCGTCTTTGGCCTTGTCTTTGCAGCTCTCGCCGGCTTTCTTCGCGTCGCAAGCTTTGTCGTGGTGACGCGCACACTCTTGTTTCTTTGCTGTTTGTTCTGTCTTAGCGGCTTCTACTTTCTTTTGCGTTTGAGCATTTACTGTCGTGCCTACCAAGAGACCGATACCCATGAGGGCTGTAACTACAATCTTTCTCATTGTTCTTTGCTTATTGTTTTTAATGTTTTGAGTCACGGTATCACCATTAAATAGCAATCAGTGCTGATTTTGGCAACCGTCCTTATAACAGTCGGATTCGCTTTTTTGTTGTGAGTTTAATCACAGATCTGTCGAGAAGCTTATCGGCATACTTCGAGTATGCGGCGAGCCATAGGCCCATCGACATCCAATGCTTCGCCATAGCTGACCCCTCGTTCGATAAACCGACGCTCTATTTCCTCTATCACCTCTGCTCCTATGTGCATCTCTTCCAGTCGCGTCTTCAGTCCGAGTTCGCGGAAGAATTCCTCTGTACGAACAATAGCAGCATCTATACGCTCCTCCTCCGTTCCCTCTTTTATATCCCAGATTCGTTCGGCATATTGGAGCATCTTCTCTCTCTTGTGATCGTGTCCCAATGTGCGAAGAGTACCCGGTAGCACTATGGCCAGCGTATGTCCGTGCGTGAGTCCGGTCAGTGCCGTTATCTCATGTCCGATCATGTGCGTAGCCCAGTCTTGAGTGACGCCCATGGCGATGAATCCGTTCAGTGCCATCGTGGCACAGAGCATAAAGTCGGCCATCAGATCATAGCTGTGCGGATTCTCACGGATCAGAGGGGCAATCTCTTTCAGCGTAAGCATAATGCTCTCCGCCCATCGATCCATCAGACGGCTTTGTCCCGGAGTCGTTATATACTGCTCTATGACATGGACGAAGCTGTCAGCCAGCCCACAAGCTATCTGATAGGGAGGAAGGCTGAAAGTCACTTCCGGATCGAGAATGGAGAAAACGGGGAAATTGCCTCGGAAAACAAGTTTCTCTTTCGTTTCCTCTCTCGAAATAATAGCCCCGCTGTTCATTTCCGATCCCGTAGCCGGTATGGTCAGCACCGTCCCAAGCGGGAGTATCGTGTCTCGGCTGTAACCTTTGAGTACCAATTCCCAGGCATCTCCTTCATAGGGTATGGCTGCTGCGATCAGCTTGCTACCGTCTATTACAGAGCCACCACCGACAGCGAGGACAAACTGACAATTATGCTCTTTGCCCATGGCCACCGCTTTCCGAAGAGTTTCTATTTTAGGATTGGACTCGATACCCCAAAACTCCACCAAATTATAGCCATCAAGAGCATCCTTTACGGCCCGGTATACGCCATTGTATCGAACGCTACCACTTCCGAAAGTGACCAAGACAGGAACACCGGCCGGCACTCGTTTGGGTAGTTCTTTGATCATCCCTTGTCCGAAGATAAGTTCGGTAGGATTCTTAAACTTAAAATTGTTCATGATGAATATGCTTTTTGTCTATAGCCGGTGAAATGTCGTTCCGGCCCATCTTCCCAAAGATAGCAAATTCTTCATCATACGGGAAAAACATGTTTTCAATGTAGAAGGAGGTGTAAAGCATGTTTATCGCAGCATAGATGTGATTCGGAGACTTGCTTGTCCTTTCTCTGCGTCAGTTGCTAACGCTTTCATTTCTTCTCTTCTTAAAATGTATAAATTCATAGACTTCATGGGATTGAATTTTTTCTTATACTTTCGATCGAAAAATACGCGCCAAAAAAGTTTTCAACAACGAAGATGAGTTTAGAATGATTCCAAATAAGCACCTGAATGGAAGCGGATTTTGAAATCAAACGGATGAGAAAACGGATTTTTTTAGTTTGAAATTCGACCTAGAGAAGATATGGAAACGATTTATATATAAAGCTTTTTCAATTTATATACAGATCGTTTTCGATTTATATATAAATGGTTTTCTATAAATATATAGATCGTAAATGATTTATATATAAATAACAGGATGAAAAAGGCTTTTTCGAGAGCCGAAATAAAAGAGACACCCCCTCGATTCAGCTACGAATCGAGGGGGTGCCTTATAAGTTTGAGGTGGTGTCGAAGTCTTATTCCACTCTACTCGTCATAGCATAGTAAAGCCCTTTGTCCGAGAGCCTTGTGGCATATCGAATCATTATCAGGTGTAAAGCAGCAGGGTAGGGTAGTCGTACTTGCTGCCAAGTATGTACTAACAGCAAAAGCCGAAGTCTCTAATCGTGCAATCATTCTCGGTACAATATGTCTTTAATTTACTTGTATTCAGCAAGAAAAACGCTTGCTTTAGTCCTATCCGTCTTTCCATTCCATGAAAGAGAGGCTTGTCAGACGCTGCAAAGGTAGCGAAAAATGACAGGCCCGGAATTGTACAGTCGTGACAGACCGACAAATAAGACTACCTTTGTACTCGGAAACGGCGGCTATAAAACAGATGCCGGTAAAATATCGATTTCATGATGGCGGTCACTATCTATCATCCGGCAGAATTGCCTCAGCGACAGGCTGAAAAATCCCCAAATAAGACTATAATCAAATATTACGATCGCGAAAGCAAACAATGGCGCAATATCAGTTGGGGCAAATTTGCTGCCGGCGTCATGAATGCTGCGAAAGCATTAGCCGAGATCGGTCTGGAACCGGGGGAGCGAATAGGTATCTATTCTCCCAATATGGTACACTGTCTGTATGCCGAGCTGGGAGCCTTCGCCATGCGAGGTGTAGTGGTGCCTTTGTATGCCACAAGCTCACCGGAACAGTTGCGTTTCATCGTGGAGGATTCATCCATGGAGACGCTGTTTGTCGGAGAGCAGTTCCAATACAACAATGCTTATCGGGTACAGAAAGAATGTGGTACACTAAAGCGCATAGTCGTATTCGATGAGCGCGTGGTGCTCAATCCGGAGGATAAGACTTCGAAATACTTTTCCGAATTTGTTCGTTTGGGCGATTCCATGCCGAATGAGACCAAGGTCAAAGTCTCTTCTCGCGAAGCCATTCCTTCCGATCCGGCACTGATCATCTATACATCGGGCACTTCCGGCAGGAGCAAGGGCGTCCTCCTCTTGCACAGCAATCTGATGTGTCAGATGAAAGTCCATAGCGAGCATATTCCCGTCTATGGGCCGGGCGAGCTGTCGATAGCCTTCCTGCCGATGAGTCATATTTTCGAAAAGGCATGGACGCTCTTTTGCCTGACGACGGGAACGAGGATCGCCATCCTGAGAGATCCGAAGAAAGTACTGGAAGCACTGCCTCAAATACGCCCCTCGCTCATGTGCAATGTGCCGCGATTTTGGGAGAAGGTGTATCAGGGCGTAAACGAGAAGATGGCCTCCTCCCCTCGCATTCTGAAAGGTCTTTATAGACGTGCTATGGCCGTGGGTCAGCGCTATCGTCTCGACTATTGGAATGAGGGGAAACGCGCGCCACTGCTTCTGAGTATGCAGTATGCCTTTTACAACCGCACCATATTCACCCTGCTCAAGCGCGTATTGGGACTACAGCGAGGACGTTATTTCCCCACGGCCGGAGCACCGCTGTCGGATGAGATCAACGTCTTCCTTCAGTCCGTAAACATTCCCATCATTGTCGGATATGGTCTGTCCGAAACGACTGCCACTGTGTCCTTCTACCCGCAGCGAGGATTCAAGATCGGCTCCATGGGCAAAGTGATGCCGGGGCTGGACGTCCGAATAGATCCGGACAATAACGAGATATTGGTCAAGGGCGAATCCATCATGTCCGAATACTATAATCTGCCGGAGGAGACCGCCGCAGCCTTCACGTCTGACGGCTATTTCCGTACGGGCGATGCCGGACGCATGGATCCGGATGGAACGCTTTATTTTCTGGAGAGGATAAAAGATCTGTACAAGACTGCCAACGGAAAGTACATAGCACCACAGATGATCGAGGGGATGCTGACCAAGGATCCCATCATCGAGCAGATAGCAGTAATAGGCGATAGGTTCAAGTATGTGAGTGCTTTGGTCTATCCGAATTGGGAATTGGTCAGACAGGCTACCATCAAAAGGGGACTTAAACAGGCTGAAACAATGTCTGTAGACGAGATGGCTGCAAATCCTGAAATCAACCGCCTGATGATGGCCAGAATAGAGGCTGGACAAGATTCGCTTGCTGCCTATGAGAAGGTGAAGTACATTACGCTCCTCACTGAGCCTTTCACTTTGGAGAAGGGCGAACTGACCGAGACGATGAAACTCAAAAGGCGAGTGATCAACGAACACTATGCCGAAGCCATCGAAAAGATGTACCTTTGAGCCTCGTTTTCCCCCATGCACTGTCCCGGAAGCATACGGAGCGCATTCGGGTACAGTGGTTTTTCGGCAGATGTTATTGGGACGCCGAACGAAGCAAAAACTAACAAAACTCATATAATTATCGATGATTACTATAGACCAACTGAACTCTCTGTTGGAGCGCCGTGATGCGCTGAGGGGGTATCTTTGACGTCGATAACAGACGTATCCAATTAGAAGAGGAAGAACTGCGCACACAGGATCCTGCCTTCTGGGAGGACAACAAGCGTGCCGAGGCACAGATGCGCAAGGTGAAAGAGCTGAAGAGCTGGATAGGCTACTACGATGCCATCGACACAGCTGCCGAGGAGGTGAAGCTCGCTTTCGAATACTGCAAGGAGGGTATATCCACTGAAGAGGAGGTGGATGAAGCCTATGCTCATGCCATCCGGCTGATAGAAGAGGTGGAGCTGAAGAATATGCTCCGATCCGAAGAGGATCACTTCGGTGCCGTGCTCAAAGTGAATGCCGGTGCAGGAGGAACCGAGAGCCAAGACTGGGCTTCCATGCTGGTGCGTATGTACCAGCGTTGGGCAGACAAGCAGGGGTATCAAGTAACGATAACCAACTGGCAGGATGGAGATGAAGCAGGTATTAAGACTGTGACGATGCAGGTGGAAGGCAATTTGGCCTACGGATTTCTCAAGAGCGAGAATGGGGTACATAGACTCGTTCGCGTCTCTCCCTATAACGCACAAGGTAAGCGTATGACATCGTTCGCCTCCGTATTTGTCGTGCCACTGGTGGACGATTCTATCGAGATCGAGATCAATGCTGCCGGTATCAGTTGGGATACTTTCCGCTCAGGTGGAGCAGGTGGACAGAACGTTAATAAGGTAGAGACGGGAGTCCGACTGCACTACAAGTACAAAGATCCAGAAACGGGAGAGGACAAAGAAATCGTGATCGAGAATACGGAGAGCCGTACCCAGTACGATAACCGCGAAAATGCTATGCGGCTGCTCCGCTCACAGCTCTATGAGATGGAACTGCAACGCCGACGGGCTGCAGAGGCCAAAGTGGAGGCCGGCAAGAAAAAGATAGAGTGGGGATCGCAGATCCGCAGCTATGTATTCGATGATCGCCGTGTGAAAGACCATCGTACCAACTATCAGACGAGCAATGTCAATGCCGTTATGGATGGTGACATAGATGATTTTATCAAGGCTTATCTGATGGAATTTGCCGGTGAAGAGGCGTAATCGACTTTTGCCTCTGAAAGGAGGGATTCGTTGATCAAAGGAAATGGGGCAGGCTTGCATCGGCAGTCGGCCCATTTCTTTTTTTGCAGGAAGTCCGGACATGTAACTGGTTTATCGGCTTACATACACTTATAGGCATGGTTTTTGTATCTCATGTCCTTTCGGTAGCAAGTGCCATATTCCTGCTACAGGACGAGGAAATAGCCGACTTTCTCCCGATAGAGCTTCTCCTTTTTATCTTACCTTTGTGCCGAAGAACTCAATCAGCTATTACAATATGGATATTGCCGTAGTCGGTATCGGCTATGTGGGACTGGTCAGTGCTACTTGCTTTGCGGAGTTGGGGGCAAATGTTCGCTGCATAGATACTGATAGAAATAAAATCGATCAGCTGAACAGCGGGACTATCCCCATCTATGAGCCGGGGCTTGAAAAAATGATAGCTCGCAATGTGAAAGCCGGCAGACTGCGATTCGGAACGGAGATAAAGCAAGCCGTGCCGGAAGCCGATATTGTATTCATAGCGGTGGGTACACCGGCCGGTGAAGACGGCAGTGCGGATATGAGCTATGTGCTCGATGCTGCCCGTAGTATCGGTCGTGCCATGAGCCGTTATATTCTGGTCGTTACCAAGAGTACCGTACCGGTGGGATCGTACCGACTGATCAGAACGGCTATACAGGAAGAATTGGACAAGCGTGAGGTGCTGATTGACTTCGACATCGCTTCCAATCCGGAGTTTCTGAAAGAAGGAAATGCCATCGATGACTTTATGAAACCCGATAGAGTGGTTGTGGGAGTGGATTCGGACAGGGCACGCGAACTGATCACAAGTCTCTATAAGCCAATGCTCTTAAACAACTTCCGTGTTCTTTTCATGGACATTGCTTCGGCTGAAATGACCAAATATGCTGCCAATGCCATGCTGGCCACTCGGATCAGCTTTATGAATGATGTGGCCAACTTGTGCGAACGAGTGGGTGCAGATGTCTCGATGGTTCGTCTCGGTATCGGTTCCGATTCACGTATAGGCAGCAAGTTTCTGTACCCGGGTTGTGGGTACGGTGGATCCTGCTTCCCCAAGGATGTCAAAGCTCTTATCAAGACAGCAGAAGACAACGGTTACACGATGGAAGTCCTACAAGCCGTTGAACGTGTGAACGAGAAGCAGAAGAGTATCCTGTTCGATAAGTTCTCGGCCTATTATAATGGCGATGTTCAAGGTCGGCGTGTGGCAATATGGGGGCTTTCATTCAAGCCTGGTACCGATGATATGCGTGAAGCCCCTTCGCTGGTACTCATCGAGAAGCTGCTGGAAGTTGGTTGCAGGGTCCGAGTGTACGATCCTGTGGCGATGAAAGAGGCACAAAAAAGATTGGGCGACAAAGTGGAATATGCCACGGATATGTACGATGCAGTCCGGGGAGCAGAGGCTTTGTTCCATGTGACGGAATGGAAGGAATTCAGAATGCCTGACTGGGCAGCTCTCTCTCGAGCGATGGCTTCACCTTTGGTCATTGATGGTCGTAATGTGTACGAGCTTCCGCCAGACAGCGGCATCAGCCTGCTCAACATAGGAAGTTTCGCTATTGAATCTGCCTCAACCAGATAAACAATCATGTTGCCCTATTTCGTTTTATTCGGCTTTCTTGCTGTTTTGTTCCTTGCAGACAAATATGACGATCGGTTCAAAACCTTCGTCTTTTGGATATCAGGACTCGCCCTTGTGATATTCTCCGGCACAAGGATCGGAATGGGAAGAGACTATAGGCTCTACGAACATGCTTATCAATTTCCCGATGGCAAAACAGCCCATAACTTCGAATTGGTGTGGCAATGGATCAATAAAGCCTTTCATTCTTTGGGCTTGGATTTTCATGCATGGCTTTTCTTTGTAGCCTTTGTGACTATTCTTCTGATGTTCATTGGGATGAAAAAGATGTCCAAGGATTGTATCTTTTCGGTCATTGCTTTTGTCCTTATATATAGAGGGTATTTCGAGACGATGAACATGGTACGACAGTATGTGGCCATGGCTATCGTATTCGCATCATTTCCACTCTTTTTGTCCAAAAAATACGTTTATTTCTATATCTGTATCGGCACCTCCGCTCTCTTCCATGTTAGTGCATTGGCCATGTTGATATTGGTTCCTTTGGCCACGAAGCGGATCGACAAAAGGCCGATAATAGTCGGTTTGGTCGTTACGTGGATATTTGGAGCCATCATTCTTGAGCCTGTTGCCGACTATGCAGCTACGCTCTTGCCGGAAAGATATGGCTTCTATATAAAGAAGCAGTTTGTATCGGCCGTTTCTTCTTCGGGTCTTTATCAGCTCTTCCTCAATTCGATTGCTATTTTCTTTCTGATGATTCAGTCTGATCTTGAAAAGAAAGATACTCAAAACCGTCTGTATATCTTCCTCTATGTCGTATCGATTCTGATATATAATACAACCATATCTTTTGAGGTGGCAATGAGAATTATGTTCTATCCTTTCATTTTCATCTTTATATTGTTGCCCAATGCTTACATACAGTCGGAACGATTGTGGCAAAGAAGTGCGATTCTGGGGATTCTCGCTGTATTCACTTTCTTTATGCTGAAGGATCTCAGCAGTCCTTCCGAGCCATATGCCAACTATAAGTCTATACTCTTCTGAAAAATATTATTAGCTAATTATGATCGTCCACTCCCCTTTGGTCAGCGTACTCATTCCTCTGTATAAGGTAGAGAGGTTTATCGAACGTTGTCTGTTGTCTGTATTCAGACAGACATACTCGTCTCTGGAAATAATCATAGTGGACGATGCCTCTCCGGATAACAGTCGAGCAATCGTAGAAAAACTGATCAAAGCACATAAAAAGGAAGACGTGTGTAAGCTGATAGTACACGAGCAGAATAAAGGTCTGGCTGGGGCCAGGAAGACAGCCATCGAACTATCTACGGGGGAGTATATGTTTTTCCTCGATAGCGATGACTATTGGGACAGCGAAGATTTTGTCAGCTGCTGCATTGAGAAAGTTACTCAGTGTAATAGCCAAGTACTGATCACGGATTATATAGCCGACTACCGGAAAAAGCAGGTGTATTATCCTCAACGTCCTCCGGGAAGGTCAGGGAGAATATGTGCCCATGCCTTGCTCAAAGGAGAGCTGCAGGGCTTTTTGACGAACAAATGTTTCGAAAGCGCGCACTACAAACAATTTGCCCTCAAGCATACGAGAGGGCAAAATCTGCTGGAAGACTTGCGTTCGATTTTCCCTTTGTTCTTGCATACCGATCGTATAGACTATCTGCCGATTCCTTCCATCCACTATGAGCAGAAGAATGAAAGCTCGTATATATCCACGATCAAGACTGAAAGTTTGGCGCAGTTGTTTTCCGCGATAGACGACTGTCGGGAGTATGCAAACAGTCTTAGCGATCCTTCCGAATTCGAGGCTGATTTTGAAATAGCCTATTTGAATGCGGCTAAAATGTTTTATGACAAAGCACCTTTCAGTCAATATAAAACAATAAAGGAATACCGAGTGCTCAATCCTAAGAAAATCGGATCCATGCAATACCATCTATTGATACGGTTTAGATTTCTTTGTCAGTTGTCTGACTCTTTCCTCATGAGATACTTAGGATATTTCCTGTGTAAAATAGAACAGAAAATGAAAAGAATAATGAGAGCCTGATGTCGCTCTGTATTCATTTCGCCCTGACAAAACATTCTATGTAGTATGATAACCGTTGCACATCTGATCAATAATATTGTCCAAACAGGGCCGGTGATAGTCTTGCGAGACATCATTAGACATCTGGATCGAGACAAATTCCGTCCTGTCGTCATTTGTTTGCGCCATGAGGACGAGGAAGATCCGATAGTGAAAGAGCTAAGATCCATAGATGTAAAATGTATTTACCTCAACTACAGCCTTCTTTCTCTGGAGCTACAGACCGCGAGGATAGCACGAAAGGTTTTGTCTGTTCTACAAGCTGAGAATGCTCATATCCTTCACAGTCATGGATACCATCCCGATCTGATTGCATCCCGACTGTCTCAGAATATAACATGCATAAGTACCCTTCATAACATCTCCAAAGATGACTTTACCTTCTTGAAAGGTAACCTGTTGGGGAACTATATGAATTTTCGGTATTTGCGTAGCTTCAGTAAAATAGGGCATTATGCTGCAATAAGTGGAGCGGTACAAGAATACTATGCGCCCTATATAAAGGATGGAAGGGAAAGAATACGTATTATCCACAATGGTGTCGATCTTTCTCTTTTCCAAATACCGGATGAGGATCTTCAGAAAAAACTGCGCCATCAATTGCGACTACCTGTATCCGGAAAAATCTTTCTTGTCGTAGGTCGTTTGTTCTCTCGGAAGGATCCTCTCATCATTATTCGAGCCTTTTTGTCCCTTTTACAGAGTGGAAAGTTGGACAAAGACTCTTACCTCTTCTTTGTCGGCGATGGACCGTTGAGAGAAGCTTGTCAAAAGGAAATCGGAGACAAGA
The DNA here is from genome assembly GCF_000765965.1 of Porphyromonas sp. COT-052 OH4946. NCBI lineage: Bacteria > Pseudomonadati > Bacteroidota > Bacteroidia > Bacteroidales > Porphyromonadaceae > Porphyromonas > Porphyromonas sp. COT-052 OH4946. The sequence goes on along the minus strand of NZ_JQZY01000027.1, from coordinate 12,614 downwards.
TTGATCATATCAGGCTATTGGGTTTTCAGAAAAATGTCCATGAGTATATGATGGCCACAGATTATGCCATCACGGCTTCGCACTCGGAAGGTTTCGGTCTGAATTATCTGGAGGCTATTGCTTGTGGCAAACCTGTTATAGCCACAGATCTACCTCCTTTCAGAGAGATCTGTGGCAAAGGCTTTCAGAACAATGATCTGTTCTTTTCCGTAGGAAACCAAAAAGAATTGGAGGTCTGCATACTAAAAAGCCTTGGTCATACGTTCAACCCTCAAAAAGTCTTCGATATCAGGCATCGTTTCTCTGCCGAAACAATGTCAGCACAATATCAGAACTACTATACAGAACTATTGGCTTCACTAAAATAAATTCAATGAAGAACGCATGTTCGATTATTACAGCTTCGATCGTACTTTATAAGAGCAAACCGGATACTATTCGGGACGTTATTAACTCATTTTTCTCTGATACGATAACTAAGAAGAAGCTCATTCTTATAGACAATTCTCCGACTGACAGCCTCCGTATTCTCGAAGAAGAGCGGCCTGAGGATATCCAGTATTTTTTCAATAACCGTAATATAGGATTCGGATCAGCCCACAATATAGCTATAAGAGAGGCAGCCCGCTTCAACCCACCTTATCATCTAATCCTTAATCCAGATGTACAGTTCGGCCCGGAAGTAGTGCCTGCACTCGCTGCATATATGGATGAAAATCCTGATATAGGATTGTTGATGCCGCAAGTGTACTATCCTAATGGAGAATTGCAGCATTTATGCAAATTGTTTCCTCGTCCATGGGATGTTATGCTCAGGCGATTTGTTCCTTATAGACCATATAGAGAGAGGAATAACGAGCGATTCGAGTTGCGTTATTGGTCTTATGACACGATTCAGGATATTCCTTCGCTTTCGGGGTGTTTCATGTTTGTAAGAATGGATATTCTTAGACAAGTAGGAGGGTTTGACGAGCGCTTTTTTATGTATGCTGAAGATTTAGACCTGTGCAGACGTATAGGGCAAGTTTCCCGTACTGTTTTCTTCCCAAAAGTCTCCATCACACATACCTATGCGAAAGGTTCTTATCATGATGCCAAACTGCTTCGGCACCATATTGTTTCTCTCATCCGTTACTTCAACAAATGGGGGTGGCTATTCGATGCCGAGCGTCGTAGGGTCAATAGGGCATGTCTAGCTGTACTGCGGCAGCAAACGACAGCAAAAAAGGATTGATTTATGCAGGCTGAATATGTGGAATAACGACTATACTATCAGTTGTCAATGCGTTTGTTAGAGTGATATACAAATCGTATAACATATATTTGCAGCTGTAAAAAAAACTAATAGACACATTTTCTTGACGAATATGAAGCAATTATGCCAGATCTGTTTGGCTTTCATCTGTCTTTTCTCTCTCAATAGCTGTGGTAACAAAGATACATTTCGGGTCGAAGGTTCGATTGCCAGTTATGAGGATACCGCGCAAGTATATCTGACTAAGATCGTAGGGAGCGATCTTTCTGTGCTTGACTCTGCAAGTCCTGACCGTAGAGGTCATTTCAGTTTTGTAGCACAAGCGGACTCAATGCCATCTTTCTACCAGCTTGAATTTAAGAGGCAGCAGATCAATTTTGTTGCTCAGATCGGATCGAGAATCAGTATACAAACAGATCGGAACAACTTTTCTAACTATACTATCGAAGACAATCTGGGTGTTGAGAATGACAATATCCGCAAGATTGCCACATTGAAAGGTCAAACGGATGGTCGTTTGGATGGATTGTATTGCTCTTTCCAAGCGAACAAGCTGAACGCCGCACAGTATCAAGACACTATTGCTAAGGTGATAGATGAGTTTAAGACCACATTGCGTAACGATTTCATTTTCCAGGATCCTAAATCACCGGCTTCGTACTTTGCGCTGTTCCAGCAGAAAGACGGTCTTTTGTATTTCAATGTCTACGACCCTATAGATGCCAAGGCCTTTGCAGCTGTAGCTACGGCTTACGATACTTACTACCCAACTTCGCCCTATACCAAAAGCGTTAGAGATCTTTCTCTCTTGGGAATCGCTGCCATGCGAAGAGATCGTGTCGCAAAAGATATTTCCACTCGCAAAATAGAAGTGAAAGATATTCCCGAAATAACCTTAATCGATAGCCGAGGCAATGAACAGCCGTTATCAAAAGTTGTAGAAGCAAATAGCAAGGTATTGATAGCTTTTACCTCCCATCAGGCAGAATGGTCGCCTTCTCTGGTAAAAGAACAAAGAGCGTTGTATCAACGGCATCGCAACAATGGATTTCAGATATATGAGATTTCTCTTGACAAGGACTTATATTTCTGGCAGAATGCAACGCGTACACTCCCTTGGATCACGGTGAACGATAGTGAGGGAAAAGCAGCCTTGTCATTCAACGTCAGGTCGCTGCCCACATTTTTCTTGATCCAAAATGGCGAACTCAAACGTCTCCAAAGATTGCAGAGCCTCTGAAAATTATTTCCGAAATAATAAGATAAGGCTCTTCTTTTGATAAATCCGTGATAGAACAGACCAACGTGACGAAAATCGATCTTTAGGCAGAAATACAAGAAGCTGTATCAGGGAGCCAACCCCCGACACAGCTTTTTTTCTTCCTATTATTCTCTTTCATCAACAAGACAAACAACCATGCCTACCTCTATATCCCGACCGATCGTGATGGTTGATCTGAAAAAGCAGTATCAGCAGCTGAAAAAGCAGATCGATGAGGCCATTCAAGGAGTTATCGATAGCACCGCATTCATCAATGGCAAAGAAGTACATGCTTTTGCGGAAGATTTGGCAGCCTATCTGAATGTAAAGCATGTGATCCCTTGTGCCAATGGTACAGATGCACTGCAGATCAGCCTGATGGCTGTTGGATTGAAAGCTGGAGATGAGATCATTGTGCCCGATTTCACTTATGCCGCAAGTGCTGAAGCTATCGGTTTGTTAGGATTGACTCCTATTTTCGCTGACGTAGATCCCGTTACATTCAATCTTACACCTGAGAGTTGTGAGAAATGTCTGTCCGACAAGACGAAAGCAATCATACCGGTACACTTGTTTGGTCAGTCCTGCAATATGGAACCGCTTCTGGACTTTGCCAAGCGAAATGATTTGTTCGTTATCGAAGACAATGCTCAGGCAATGGGTGGCGAATATACATTCTCCGATGGCAATAAACGAAAGACAGGAACAATGGGGCATATAGGTTGTACATCTTTCTTTCCATCGAAGAATTTGGGTTGCTATGGAGATGGTGGTGCCATCACGACGAATGATGATGAATTGGCCGAGCGAGTGCGAATGATATCCAACCATGGTCAAAAGGTCAAATACAAACATGACATTATAGGATGCAACTCTCGACTCGATACCATTCAGGCAGCCGTTCTCAGTGTGAAATTGCAGTATCTGGATCGTTTCAATACACACCGGAATGAGGTAGCCTCGTGCTATACCTCTTTGCTCGAAGGCATCGAATGGCTCCATACTCCGATCTCCCTGCAACAGTCAGTACATGTTTATCATCAATATACCCTTAAGCTCTTCGATGAGAATACGCGCGACAGACTGCGGGAGCATCTGACCAAACATAAGATTGCCTCGATGATATACTATCCGATACCACTTCACAGGCAGCCGGCATTCATAGGTATTGCTCGTCGGGCTGAATCTTTGGATGTGTCGGAGTCGCTGTCTCGAACAGTTTTGTCTATCCCCATCTATCCGGAAATGGAGACAGAGGAAATCCATACCGTGGTATCAGCAATTAAAACATTCGAACCGTCTTCACGATGATAAAAGAGGAAGGACGCTCGTCCTTGAAGCAAGGGCAGAGTTCCATGACGGCAAACAGCATGAAACTGATCAGTGCCGGTACCTTTGTACAGGTATTGGCTTTCTTGCTACTTCCCGTTATCGGACGTATCTATACCGAATCCGAGATCGGTCAAATTACCGTTTTCCTTTCCATTGTGGGTGTCCTCACGATCGTTGCCACTGGGCGTTATGATCAAGCTACCATATTGGCACCATCGAAAGAAAGAGCATTGTTGTTGCTGTTTACATCTCTTCGGTTCAATTTGATCTTTTGCTTGGCTCTTATTCCGGTAGTCCTCATTATCAATCCCTTTTTGACGGATTCGCGATACAGCGGACAGCAAACGCATCTATTCCTGCTTCCCCTTTTCGTCTTCTTTGCTGCAGGAGTAATTTCCTTGTTGTCATGGGCTAATTCGCATAATCAATATGGCCGTATGAGTATTGCACAGATCAGTCAAGGACTGGGCAATAATCTGCTTCGAATAGGTTTCGGCCTTCTCAAGATGGGCTTTTGGGGGCTTCAGCTTGCGGCCCTGCTCGGTGGTATGGCAGGTATCCTTCCCCTTGTACGCAAGCAGGCTCTTTTGTCCCAATACAAGCGATATGTTACTTGCCAACGTCTGAGAATAGCAGCCCGTACCTATGCCAATTTCCCGCGTTATTCATTGCCTCAGGCCGTTATAGACATCTTGTCCGGTATTCTTGTATCCTTGCTATTGCCTTTGCAATACCACGATGCAGCCGTCGGGCTGTATGGTATGGCCTATATGCTTGCCGGTAGGCCTATGCAACTTATTAGCGATTCACTCAGCCGAGTTTGGTTCAGACGAGTTGCCGAACAGAAGAATGCCGGGCAGTCTTTCATCCTTCCGATCCGTAGGTTCGTCCTCATTTGGCTTTTGGTAGCTGTACTGGGCTCTATCCTCCTTTTCTTCTTTTTGGAGCCGCTTGTCGTTGTTATTTTAGGGGAGAAATGGCTGTTGTGTTCATCCATTATAATGGCTATGCTGCCGTTCTTTATCTTCAATTTTCTATCGTCCGTATATAATTTCCTGCCCGATTTGTTTGGGAAGCAGCGCAAGTTCATGAAGATGCAAGCCATTCTATTGGTTGTTCAGTTGCTTGTTATACTGATAGGAACCCGACTGTTACCTTTCGAAAAATATATGTGGCTGCATTTTGCCGAGCGTGCGCTTGACTCATTTGTGCAGATAGCATGGTTCTATATGATTATTCGCAAATATGAAAATAGCCTCAGACTTCACTCCTTTGCTCCCAAAGAAAGATATTGATATAATGGCCGGTTACTCAGCAGGGTTTATCTTCGATGGAGACCGGCATCTTACTTCCCAAAAACTGCAAGCCTTCTTCCATGCGGCTTCGGATTGGGATGACTTTCTTTCCCGAACTAAGCGTATTACGGGGGAATGGGCTGTCGCCTTCCAACGTGCAGATGGCGAAGTCTGGGCTGCGACTGACCATCGCTCATCACAGCGTCTCTACTACCGTCTTTTTTCCGATGGACTCCGTATGGCGGAGAACGGTTATTCATTGCTCACAGAGCCGGACAACTGGGATGATGACGCTGTCCTCTTTTTCTTGCGTTGGGGATATACTCCGGCTGATAGCACATTGATTCGTGAGATTCGGAAACTACCCTCCGGACACGCTATGCGATATAGAGCCGGAAAGGGCATTACGATTACAGCCTACGATACGGTAGACCGATATGCTCCGTTTGACAGCCACCCATTATCTTATGAAGAGGCTAAAGAGGAACTGAAGCACCGCCTCATTCGTGCCGGCAAACGACTTGTCGGCTATCTGAATGGCCGGCCGGCCATACTCCCTCTTTCTGGCGGATTCGACTCGCGGATGATAGCCTATATGCTGCACCGCCTGAAGTACCCCCATGTCTATTGCATTTCCTATGGTAAAGAAGGAAATCCGGACAGTGTGAAAGCTGCTAAAGTGGCGGATAGACTCGGCTTCCCATTCGTCTATATCAACAGTGTAAGATCCGACCGAGCCGACTATACACAGGATGCTGAGTTTCTGTCTTATATGTACAATATGACCGGACTATCTTCCTGCTATTACTACCAAGAGTTCATAGCAGCTGGAAGTATCGCATCCGGATCGGTGCATAATAGCATGGTTCCATTCCCATCGAATGCTGTTGTTTTGCCCGGCCATCAGGGAGATGACTTGGGTGGTTCTCAGCTGATGCACCCCCGTTTGGCAGAGAGCAAACTTTCGCTCAATGAGCTGTCGTGTATCCTCTACTCCCACAAGCAGATGAACCAACAGTTCAACAGTAAACAGAAGGAACGATTGCTCTCCATGCAGGCAAAGCTGTTTGCCGGCTACGATCAAATACAACAGCCGGCCTATCGCACTTTCGAGCAGTATATGCAGTGGGAAAACATCCCCAAGTATATGCTCAATAGCCAGCAATCATGGCGTTTCTTCGGGTTGGATACAGCTTGCATGCTCCTTGATAAGGAGTTGCTTGATTTTGCCTATTCTCTTCCCTTTGAATACCGCTATGGAAAGCGTATCTATGATGATATTTGCCGTGAGCTGTACGGTGAGAGTGGTATCTCTTTTTCAGACGATTTGGACCTGCATGGTATTATTTCTTCTCCCGTTTATCGGCTCAAACGAACCGTAAAGCCTTTGCTTCGCCCATTTATGCCGCGTCCTTCTATTTGGAAAGGCGATATCATCGGTTTTGAGCAGATCATGCAGCCCGTATTGCGGGAGGTAGAGCAGGACGGACGTTTCCGTCCGACATCGATCAATGGGTTATCTTTTTGCTGGTATCTGCTTCAAAACGAAAAGCTGATTGGTCGCCCTTTGCCTCTCTGACCAATTTGAGAGTAAGCAAAGCTGCCACATTCCCAACTCGTTACAGTGAAAAAGGGAAAGTCTTTCGAACCCTCCCTCGTAAAATCTGTGGTTTACTTACTTATACCTTCTTGCCGATTAGGATAGAAGAGATCGTCAGTATCGAAATCTTGGTATCGTAGCAGAAACTGATTTTCTGCAAGTACATCAAATCCATCTCCAGACGCACCAGCATCTTCTCTATCGTATCCGTATAGCCATTGTACAACGTAGCATAGGAAAACAGCCCCGGCCTTATTTGGTACAAAAGCGCGTAGTCCGGATTTCGTTCCATTATCTGACGGATGTAATATTCCCTTTCGGGCCTATAGCCTACGATAGACATATCCCCTTTGATGATATTCCAGAATTGGGGCAACTCGTCCAAGTGAGAGGCCCTCAGGAAACGACCGAACTTCGTCAGCCTGGAATCATTTTCTTGGAATAGCTGAGGTTGATTGTTGGCCTCCGCATCCATCTTCATCGAGCGAAACTTATATAGCATGAAAGGCTTTCCACCAAGACCGATACGTTCTTGTGAAAAGATTGCAGACCCCCCGTCTTGCATGAAAATCACCAATGCTATGATCAGCATAAAAGGCAGGGCAATGGCTAAAAAAATCAATGCGAGACAAAAATCGACCAGTCTCTTAATTTTTCTCACCCAAAGTGAGTTCAATCTATCGTTATTTTCCATTCTCTTTCAGCTCAGGGCAGATATCTCCCTCTTCCGGAAAGGGTATTTATCCTATCGGTTGCCAAAAATAGATATAACTTTTGGTTTATGAATAAAAAACGCAAAGCCAAAGGCAATATTCTGTGGAGATGAATCGAAATATAGGGGCTGTTTTCTGGGCTTTAAGCACCAATAGCACCCCTTCTTTCTCCAATAAATATGTTCCGTGTCTTTTCCTTTTTCTATCAGAGATTCAGGGCAATATCGGGCTTGTGACGATGTTTTCTATTAGACTCCTTTGTTGAATATTTTATACATTCTTGAAGGCAATAGTAATTCTTTACATGCATCAATGAAATAATGCTATTTAAGATTAATAATTCAGAATCAATGGCCAAGATGATGATCGATATAATATGGATATCAGAAAAACCTGAAAGAAAAGCATCGCTATGAGGCGAAAGTGACAAAAAACGGAACCGGCCAAAGAGAGGAAATAGCTCTCCTTGGCCGGTTTTGTCTTTTCTGTATTGAAGCAATGCTTTTTATAGACCGTGCTCGCCCAAATAGCGCTCTGCTTCGATAGCAGCCTTGCAGCCTGATCCGGCAGCCGTGATAGCCTGACGATAGTGTGGGTCGGCAACGTCGCCGGCAGCGAATACGCCGGGTACTTTTGTACGCGGAGATGAACCTTCCGTCAGGATATAGCCCACTTCGTCCAAGTCGAGGTAGTCGGCGAAGATCTTGGAGTTGGGCGTATGACCGATAGCAAGGAAGAAGCCATCGATGGCAATGTCCACCATCTCTTCGTCCGGTTCTCCTTTGCGTTTCACCAGATGAGCACCTTCCACACCGTTTTCGCCGAATAGACCCACGGTATTATGCTCGAAGAGAACGGTTATGTTCGCCGTATTCATCACACGCTCCTGCATTACCTTGGAGGCACGGAGGTAGTTCTTGCGTACGATCAGGTACACATGCTCGGCCAGCGATGCCAGATAGAGAGCCTCCTCGCATGCGGTATCGCCTCCTCCCACTACGGCTACTTTCTTCTTGCGGTAGAAGAATCCGTCGCAGGTTGCACAGGCAGAAACGCCCATACCGGCATATTTGGCTTCATCGGCCAAGCCCAAGTATTTGGCTGTGGCACCCGTGGAGATAATAAGCGTATCGGCTGTGATTTCCTTTTCCCCGTCTATCGTGATTCGGTAAGGAGCCTTGCTCAAATCGGCTTTTGTGGCGATACCCGAACGGATGTCCGCTCCGAAGCGGGTCGCTTGTTTGCGCAAGTCTTCCATCAGTTCCGTACCGGTGATTCCTTCGGGATAGCCCGGGAAGTTCTCCACCTCGGTCGTAGTCGTTAGCTGACCGCCGGGTTGTATCCCTTCGTAGAGAATGGGGTTGAGGTTGGCACGAGAAGCATAGATAGCTGCGGTATAGCCGGCAGGTCCGGAACCGATGATGAGACAGCGTGCATGTTCTGACATAATGATCGTTTGTATTTGTTCGTTAGTAAGTATTGTTCTATGGATGAAACAAAGATAGTAGCCTTTTCGTTTACCGAGCCTATCTATCGAAGCATACGACCGCTCCGCTCCATTATGCCGATGCACTGCCCATAAAAAAAGACTGTGCTACGAACAATCGCAACACAGCCAAACACATTAACAACAATCTCTAAAGTCAGAGCCGAAAGCCGGACTCGAACCGGCGACCTATTCATTACGAATGAATTGCTCTACCAACTGAGCTATTTCGGCAGTCTGTAGACGGCCTTGCGACCGCCCGCCCTCTCTCGAAAGCGCTGCAAAGGTAAATAATTATTCCATATCCGGAAGAAGTTCGGCAAGAAAATTATTCAATTCTTCGTCCAAATTTTCCAATAGGGCCGAATCCAGCTGAATCAGTTCGTCGTCGATGAAGAGCAATTCCTCGATAATCGTGAAATCCTCCTGTGTCAGAGCTACTGAGAAGGGGCGTACAAATTGGTCTTTGTCGAAGAATCGGGCTGCATGCAGTCTTTTGACTGCGGCCCGAAGCTCCTGCCTCATTGCGGACGGTATCTCCGTCCGTCCTTCTTGGATCCAATCGTATATGACCACACGATGGAGTTCTTCGTCCTTGTCGTTGAATAGCTGTACTTCCCCTGTAGCCGGATCTATTTGGACGAAAAGATCACTGATGGCTATCGGTGCCGTTTTGGAGCTGTCGGGGTGTTCGATCGGTGTGCGGAACAGGCGTTCGAGCTGAATCTGTACTTCGTTCGGTTTCATTGTTGGCTAAAGAGATTGTGTATGGGGTTTATTTGGTCGATTGCAACTGGTTCAGACTGTCTCGAAGTGTGGCGATTCGCGCTTCAGCATCGCTTTTCTTCTTTTGCTCCAGCTCTATGACAGCCTGCGGAGCCTTGGCCACAAAGCTTTCGTTGCCGAGCTTCTTCATGACTGAAGCGAGGAATTTCTCCTGATAGGCCAGTTCGTCGGACAGCTTCTTGATCTCCTCCTCCACGTCGATCAATCCGCCCATCGGGATGGCGTATTCCAGCGTACCGATCAGGAAAGAGGTAGAGCCGCCCGTCTTTTCTTCCACTCGGCCGATGGCTTCGAGGTTGCCCATTTTGATGATAACGGCATCGAAGGACGTATCGTGTTCGCTTCCTGCTTCGAGCGTCAGCTTTTCCTTGAAAGGAATATTCTTGCCGGTACGGATATTGCGAATGGCGGCTATGATCTCCCGTGTACGATCGAAGGCTTGTAGGAAGTCCCTGTCCGTCTCATGCGCATCGGGCAGGAGGCAGAGCATGATGGTCTCGCCATCGTGACGCGGTTCGAGTGCATGCCATAGCTCTTCTGTGATGAAAGGCATGAAGGGATGGAGCAAACGCAGCAGCTGGTCGAAGAATCCGATCGTACTGCCGTAGGTCTTCGCGTCCATCGGCTGACCGTATGCCGGCTTCACCATCTCCAGATACCAGGAGGAGAAGTCGTCCCAGAACAGCTTGTAAACCAGTGTCAGCGCCTCGCTCAGGCGGTATTTGGAGAAGAGATCGTCCAGCTCCGTCTTCACTTCATCGAGGCGATAGCCGAACCATTTCACAGCCAGTGCCGAGGCTTCGGGCTGCGTGGCCGTTTCTGCCTGCTGCCATCCTTTTACGAGGCGGAAGGCATTCCATATCTTATTGCAGAAGTTACGTCCCTGCTCCGAGAGCGATTCGTCGAAGAGCACATCGTTGCCGGCCGGAGCGGCCATCATCAGTCCCATGCGGACTCCATCGGCACCGTATTTCTCCATCAGCATGATAGGATCGGGCGAGTTGCCGAGGCTCTTGGACATCTTTCTGCCCTGACCATCGCGCACGATACCGGTCAGATATACGTTGTCGAAGGGTTTCTTGCCACGATATTCATAGCCAGCTATGATCATACGGGCTACCCAGAAGAAGAGAATGTCCGGAGCCGTCACGAGGTCGCTCGTGGGATAGTAGTAGTCCAGCTCTTCGTTCTCCGGATCCAGCACATCGCCGAATACGCTTATCGGCCATAGCCACGAGGAGAACCACGTATCCAGCGAGTCGCTTTCCTGACGCAGATCCTCTGCCGTGAGCGAGTCCGATCCCGTTTGCTTGCGGGCCAGTTCCACCGCTTTTTCGGCCGTCTCCGCCACTACGATACTTCCGTCCGGCAGGTAGTAGGCAGGGATGCGATGCCCCCACCAAAGTTGTCGGCTGATGCACCAGTCCTTCACGTTCTCCATCCAGTGGCGGTAGGTATTCTTGAATTTGGCCGGATGCAGTTTGATCTCATCGTTCATCACGGCATCGAGGGCCGGTTTGGCCAGACTTTCCATCCGCAGGAACCACTGCATCGAGAGCTTCGGTTCGATGGGTACATCGGTACGCTCGGAGTAGCCTACCTTGTTTATGTAGTTCTCCACTCGCTCCATCAGACCGGCATCGATCAGGTCTTGTTCGATCTTCTTACGCACATCGAATCTTTCCATACCGGCGTACGGGCCGCCATGTTCGTTGAGAATGCCGTTGTCGTGGAATATGTCTATGCTTTCGAGCCGGTGTTTCTGCCCGAGCATATAGTCATTGACATCGTGTGCAGGTGTCACTTTCAGACAGCCCGTACCGAACTCCATATCCACATATTCGTCTTCGACGATGGGTACTGCACGCCCTACGGTGGGCACTATCACCCGTTTGCCTCGGAGCCAGCGGTAGCGTTCGTCGTTCGGATTCACGCAGACGGCCGTGTCGCCCATGATGGTTTCGGGGCGAGTCGTCGCTACTATTATATATTTGTCCGGTTCGTTCTCTACGAAATAGCGCAGATAGTAGAGCTTGCCGTTCGTTTCTTTGTAGATCACCTCTTCGTCCGAGAGGGCAGTCAGTGCTTTCGGATCCCAGTTTACCACCCGTATGCCACGGTAGATCAGTCCTTTGTTGTAGAGATCCACGAACACCTTGATCACGCTCTCGGAGCGTGATTCGTCCATCGTGAAGGCTGTCCGTGTCCAGTCGCAGGATGCTCCCAGACGCTTGAGCTGTTCGAGGATGATGCCTCCGTGCTCGTGGGTCCAGTCCCATGCATGACGGAGAAACTCCTCTCGGCCCAGATCCTGCTTGCTGATACCCTGAGCGGCCAATCGGCCTACCACCTTCGCCTCAGTGGCTATGGAGGCATGGTCTGTACCCGGCACCCAGCAGGCGTTGTACCCTTTCATGCGGGCACGGCGTACGAGGATGTCCTGAATCGTATTGTTGAGCATATGCCCCATGTGGAGTACTCCCGTCACGTTGGGTGGGGGGATCACCACGGTATATGGCTTTCGTCCATCGGGAACGGAGATGAAACAGCCATATTCCATCCAGTAGTTATACCATTTCGATTCTACCTCTTCGGGGTTGTATTTGCTCGCTATTTCCATACTGTACGCTTTGCTCCTGTAAGAATGTTTTTGCTCCTCCTGTGCGCGATTCGGTCATCGGCCGCGTCCACACAAGAACATTATCGCGCAAAAGTAATAAATAATGAAGCACGATTCCCTTTTTCGGCCGCTGCCGGCATCAAGATCAGTGACGCACTTATGCGATAAATAGTCGTCCCTTAAAATTCTTTTTAATCTCTGATATTCAGCAAATTAGTTTGCGAATATCTTTGCTAAATCTGCAAGTTTTCTTATCTTCATAGCAG
>NZ_JQZY01000026.1:0-621 GCF_000765965.1 Porphyromonas sp. COT-052 OH4946 | reverse complement strand
TGGACGACATCGAGATCAAGGCCAATGCCAAGCGTTCCGAATTGCTGAATGAAAACTTCGAGGGCGATGATATTCCTGCGGGATGGACGGCTTTAGATGCTGATGGCGATGGCAACAATTGGGGTGTTCAGTTAAACCAATTTACTCGTGGAGAGCGCGAAGCTCTGGCCCCGTTACGAGCGAGCAACGTAGCTATTTCTTATTCTTCGTTGAATCAGGGTGGAGGTTATCTTCCTCTTACTCCTAATAACTTCCTTATCACTCCGAAAGTGGAGGGAGCTAAGAAGATCTCCTATAAGGTAGGTTCACCGGGTAATCAGAGTTGGAGTCATGATCATTACGCTTTGTGCATCTCCAAGACAGGAACGGCAGCATCTGACTTTGAAATAATTTTTGAAGAAACGATGGTGTNGGTAATCAGAGTTGGAGTCATGATCATTACGCTTTGTGCATCTCCAAGACAGGAACGGCAGCATCTGACTTTGAAATAATTTTTGAAGAAACGATGGTGTACTCACAGGGTGGAGCCAACTTTACAAGAGAAAAAGATCTACCTGATGGCACTAAATATGTGGCATTCCGACACTATAATTGCACGGATGTTCTTGCTATAGTGATTGA
>NZ_JQZY01000025.1:0-1342 GCF_000765965.1 Porphyromonas sp. COT-052 OH4946 | reverse complement strand
CATGAAGGCTCTTTTGCACCTGCTCAAAATAATAAGCGAAAAGCTAAGCGAGAGACCATCGATGAATGACTTCTCTCTTGCAAATGCTTTTTAAGGGATGACTACTTATTGCTTTCAAGGGAAAAGAGTTATGTCTGGAATAAGCATGTACTTCACATCGCCCGATTGGTAAGATGAAATTAGGATGCTGATGCAATAGCGTCCTAAATAATTTTTCAGAATACATCCTAATTGGCTGATATTAAATTCTTTGCAAGAATATTCTGTACATATGGGGATCGAGCTTCAATATGCTGTATATCAGATGATTAACGAAACGTTTAGGACACTATTGATGCTGATGTGATTATTATAAGAAGATAAGAGGCAGTTATTAAGCAGATTATAAAGAAAAATCTCTATGGCCGTCATTAGAAAAGTAAGGCCTAACGACAAATCTGGGTTTCACTCCTTGCACTTCGCTTCCTATTCCCTAGCGAGGATAGACGATAGAGAAAAAACAACCGAGTGATTGCCTCGGAAATAGGCGCTCTTTTTTCACAGCTCTTCGACAATCCCTTTTTGCTACTTGCAGCCGGACTCTTTCTCCCTGCTTATGGCCCTACATCTTTCCTTTTGTTTCTCCCCTTTAGCTCCTTTCCTCCCTGCTCTTTCGTTTCTTTCCTACCGCCTCTTGCTATTTCTCCTCCGTCTCTATTCTTCGCACCTTCCCTTTAAGCGGAAAAAAAGAGAGAAAATAGACAGACGAAAGAAAAGAGTGTGGAGATGAAAAAGAAAAAGATAACGAGAATGAGAACAGCCCAACAAATCGGCAAAAAGATTCCGCTCCCTCTCACCAGATGATCCCAAAAGGCATCATTTCCCTCCCATCAGCAAGTACAAGTGTGAAGAGAGTGAGAGTAGTCCTGCGATCTTACTTCTCCTACATCCTATCTGAACCGCCTCACTCTTTTCCGTACATTCCGCATCCTCTTCGATTTCACACACCCAATCCCGGCTTTTCTTCCGGTCCTCGTTCTCTCCCTGCAGTAGAGCTTTGGTAAAGGCAGGGGGAGAGAGGAAAAGAAAAAAGAGAAAGAGGAGGGAAGGAAAAGAAGGAAAAGGAAAAGGAAAAGCAGAAAGAGGAGGAGAAGCAGAGAAAACAAAAAAGGAGAGGGTCCTCGGTCTCGAGACTCTCTCCTTAGCTTTTTCTTTTTGGCGGAAAGGAAGGTGAGGATTCTATCCCCCCTCTCTCCTCTCGCTCTCTTCTTAAAAAACGGCGGCGTCCTACTCTCCCACTATTACGCAGTACCATCGGCACCGTTGGGCTTAACTTCTCTGTTCGGAATGGGAAGAGGTGGAT